>CAYYBU010000428.1:0-3916 GCA_964469945.1 uncultured Planctomycetaceae bacterium | reverse complement strand
CGCGCCGGCGAGTTCCGCGCCGGTGGCGATCGCGACGGACGCGGCGGACGCGCGAAGACCACCACCGATGAATCGGCATTCCGCTCGCGACGCGAACTGCGGCGGGCGCAGTTGGTGGCCGCGGAGTTGGAAAAAATCGCCTGGGACCTCCGCAAGAGTCTGGCCAATCACCATGCCAGCGTGAGCAAGTTTCGCGATCGGGTGGGCAAACTCAGCGACGAGCAGCAGGAGGCCACGTGGCGCGAACTGTGCCGCGAGGCCGAGGACATTCTCAAGCCCACGCTGCATCTGGCGACGCAGATTGCCAATGCCTACGACGAGATCCGCCAGCAGAGCGCCAACCTGATGACGTTCACCGAAGTGCGGACCGATCCGTTGACCGGCGTCAACAACCGCCGCGGCATGGCGGATGGCGTGGCCGGCCAGATCGCCATGATGCACCGCTACGGGACCACGTTCTCGCTGGCGATCTTCGACATCGATCACTTCAAGCGCGTCAACGACGAAAAAGGCCATCTCCACGGCGACCAGATCTTGCAAGATCTGGCACGGCTGTTCGACGAATGTGCGCGCGAGACCGACGTCGTCGCCCGCTATGGCGGCGAAGAGTTCGTGGTCGTGATGCCGCAGACCGACATGGCCGGCGCCTGCATGTTCAGCGAACGCTTGCGATTCAAAGTCGAGAAGCAATTGCCCATCACCATCAGTGGCGGCGTGGCCATGGCGATCGAGGGCGACACGCAAGACACCTTGCTGGCCCGGGCCGATCATGCCCTGTACGCCGCCAAGTCGGCCGGCCGCAACAGCGTTTTCTATCACGACGGCACGCAGGCCAACGCCGTCCAGGCCGAACTGGTCACGACCGAAGCGGCCTCGTAAGGGCGCTTCAGAACCTGTTTGAGAAGGGTCACCGACTATCAGCGGTCGGTCTTAGGTCTTGGGTCTTGGGAAGTCGTGAGCCCCAAGTCCAAAGTCCCAAGACCTAAGTCCCACCTACAGCACTTGCTGGCCGCGGCGGTGTTTGTGTTCCGCATAGTGGCCGGCACGCTGGGCAATATCGCGCCACAACGGCTTCCAGGCCACGGTCCCGGCGGGAAACTCGCCGGCATAAGCCCGCAGCAGTCGGCAGGCAATGCTGCGAGACACCCAGGGATGGGCTTCCAGTCCGGCTGCCAGGCGTGCCAGATCGGCCGCCCGCCGCCGCGCACTGAGCCGGCGGCCGATGCGGACGCCATCCACGTCGACCAGGAAGACGGCCACGTCGTCGCGCTGCTGGACGGCCAACAGGTTGGCCCCTTTGAGATCGCGATGGGAAACCCCGGCGGCGTGCATGCGGCCGAGCAGACGGCCCAGGTTGACGGCGCAGCGCGACGCCCAACGCAGCCGCTGCGGCAACGGATAACCGGCCAGCCGCCAGCCATACAGGTGCAGGTTCTCGGCGTCGGCGATCCACTGGGTCGCCAGATAACTGCTGCGTCGCCGCCACGGGCCGCGCGGCTCACAGGCCAACAGGGGCCGCGGCGTGGGAATGTTCCGCGCCAGCAACGCCTGGGCCAGCTCCCAGCCGCGCCGCGCCCGGCTGACGCGGAACCGTCCACAGAGCGATTTCCACCAACCGCGCGGGCGAAACTGCTTGTAGGCGACCCGCATCGGCCCTTCCACCCAGGGCACCTCGGCCTCCACCAACAGCGTCTCGTGGCTGATTTTCACGGGCCGGTCGAGGTGCTGCCAGATGAGTGTCTCGGCCTGTTCCAAGAGACGAGCCAATTGCGCCTCCGGCAAGGCAGCCGCGGCGCAGACGCTGCCGGCAGCCGTGTGCAGCCAGGTGAAGTCGGGGTTGCCGTTCATCGTCATGGGTCTCGAAGCTACTGCGGATCGGACATGGCGGAGTTGCTCGCGAAACGGTAAACTAAACATCTTACGAACGCGTTTGGACGGCGCCGTTGGCGGTTATCGGGGTCAAAGGAGGTCTTGGGCAACGAGCAGGAAATAGGCTACCTAAGGTGCTGAACCGCTGTAGGGAACGCCCTCCGTGGCGTTCCGGTTTCTCGGTGACGCACGGAACGCCACGGAGGGCGTTCCCTACAGCGGCGGGTAGTTTTCTTCCTGCCGGCTGCCTTAGGTCTTGGGGCTCAGGACTTCCCAAGATCCAAGACCGACTGCTAATAGCCGACGCCCCTTTTCAAACACGCTCATAAGAATATCCCACCTCCAAGGCAGTGTTGCAAGGCGGCGGCCAAATCATGCGACTGGGCGTCTTCGGCGGAACCTTCGATCCGGTGCATGTGGGGCATCTGTTGCTGGCCGAGTGCTGCCGGGAGCAGTGCCAGTTGGACCAAGTGTGCTTCCTGCCGGCCGCTGTTCCCCCGCACAAGCAGGGGCAGACGCTGACGCCGCCGCAGGTTCGCCTGGAAATGCTGGAGTTGGCCACGGCCGGCAACCCGGCGTTCGCGGTCAGCCGCTACGAGACCGCTCGCGGCGGCATCAATTATACCGTCGATACGTTGCGGCATTTTCGCGCAGAGGACCCCGATCGCGAGTTATTCTTCCTGCTTGGGGCCGACATGCTGCGGGATTTGCCGCATTGGCGCGAGCCTGGGGAAATTTGCCGGCTCGCCTTGCCGGTGGCGGTGCGGCGTGCCGGCGAGCCGGCGATTGATTTCAGTCCCTTGGCCGCGTGGACCGCCGCGGAGCGGATCGATCAGATGCGGCAGCACCAGGTCGAGATGCCGGAAATCGGCATCAGCAGCACCGAGATCCGCCGCCGCGTAGCCGCCGGCCGAAGCGTCCGCTACCGCGTCCCGGCCGCCGTGGAGCCGTATATTGAGAGCCACGGTTTGTATCGCTAAGTACCCGTCCAGAAACTATTCCGTGTGTTGCGTACTTCGGGGGTGGATGGTGTAATTCCACTGGGGACAGGTGGCATGGTGGGTGAGTTGAATGGCCCTAAGTTCTCAATAACCCCGTGATTTCGACTATTCGCGTGTGGTGGGCAGGGAGCGCCGATGGCTGCCAGCAGGCAGACCGATGACGCGGGACGGGAGAAGGCGATATGACTCCGTCTCGATAGGCTACGTGTCCCGGGCCGCTTGCCGCATCAACTCAGGCAAGGCGAGGACTTCATGCACTCCGCGTATGCGATCCTGAAGATACCGCCAGAAGGATACGCCCAACTTCCGGCAGGTCTTCTTCAGACTGACAAAGGTGTCGCGGCAGCGCCGGCCCAATTCGCTCCGTGTGCCGGCGCTGATCTTCCGCTTCTTCGCCCACTCCCGAATGTCGCTCTCCGAGAGGTTGTTGTGCAGCGGAATCTCGGGCCGCTCCAGGACCAACAACAGGTCGCCCCGCTTCGCGTGAATCCGCCGCAGGGCCTCGTTCAGGTCGGCAAAGCCGGTCCGCCGTTGGAACAGCCGGTCGAAGTCCCGCTCCAAGGCCGCCTTGCGTTGCGGCGTTGGCGTTTCCCGGTAAGCCCGCAGACGCTGGTAATACTTCCACACGGCGTCGCGGACGTTATCCACCGCCTCCTGTTCCCGTGGGCGGAGCGGAATCAGTTTGCGGATGGACCGATCACCGTGGTGTAGGCATTCTTTCCCAAGTGCCTGGCCCCCGTGTCGTCGGCCTGAAAATAGCTCGACACCTCCCGCGCCGCCGGCAGCAGGGCGTCCTTCTCCTCGTGAAACTGCTCGTGGCCTTCCGTCAACAGGCGGTCGATCTGGCCGGTCGAGATGTCGATGCCCAGGTCCAGCAACTCTTCGTGGATCAACGGCTGCGTGACGCCGTTTTGATGGTGCTGATAGAGCACGTAGCTGCGGAGTCCCGCCCCAAAATGCCCGTGGACGTGCGCTGGCAACGGAGCCGTTGGGCTGCTGCCGTCGGGCAACAGGTAACGCAGCCGCCGGTAGCAGACATTATGGGC
>CAYYBU010000427.1:0-3925 GCA_964469945.1 uncultured Planctomycetaceae bacterium | reverse complement strand
TCCGTGTCCAGGTCAGTTTATCAAAAAGTGCGTCCCAGGGTGTGAACGCTTACCTCTGGCATGATAGGCAGAATAGGAATGTTTCCTTAGAAATACAATCCCGGTGGACAACGGTTCCAACCTAGTCGATTCCACTGTTCTCCCCTAGTCGATTCTGTAATTCCAGCCTAACAGGTTCCGTGGTCTTTCTCTGGAAGGAGTGTAACATGCAATGTATAAGCGGATCAGCCTAACGAGGACCGCATGGCATGGCGCGACTGTAAAGAGATTGGCTACCATCCAGAGAAAATGCGTTTGGACGGTAGACGCGGGCACGGCACCCTCGTAAAATGGATGGCCGTGTGAGGCGGTTTCAACTCTGGGTTCCGCGCACACGGGGAATATCGGAGCATTCTTTGACAGGCCCGACTAAGAGACACCTAGCGGCTGGCGGCGACAGCAGGGGAGAACGAAACGTGGACGACAACCTCCAAGACACCACCGCTACGAAGCATCCACCCCGGAAGCGAGTCAACATTCTCGTCGCCCTCGTGGCGGTGGTGGGCGGCGGCGCCTTGTTTTTCGGGGTCATGGCATGGTACTTCACCAGGGTTGATAAGGCGGAGTTTCAGCAACCGAAGGCGGGCGGCAGCGCAAAGTCCGGCCCTGGCACGCCCGCCACTAAGGACGGCGAGGAACTGGTGATGGGCGCCGAGGTGATCGACATCGTGCCACTCGCGGAGATGCATGTGACGATCAAGTCCGGCAAGGTCGAGAGCGTCGAGGTGCCCAAGGACTCGGGATTGACGGCCAAGGTCGAGGGCGACGCCGTGACGATTTCGGCCTCCCAGGATGCCAAGGAAGGCACGCATCAGGTAACGGTCAAGGATCGCAAGGGGAAAAAAGCAATCATCCGCGTGAACCTCAAGGTGGCCAAACCCGTCCCGACGCCCAACACCAGCGAACACCCTTAATGGCAGAGGAAGACCGGCGCGGGGCTCCCTTTCAATACGGCCTTGGTCGTGGAGCCCACCAAGAATTCCCGCACGGCAGAATGTCCATATGCTCCCATGACAAGCAGGCGGGTACGGCGCCGTCGCTAACCGGATTGAGAAACTTGTTGGAATGCCACGCCGTGGCCAGCGGTCCGGTTTCCGCTTCGCCATCGCCAACAACGCAGGCGACGACGAGATGGGGATTGTCGAACACCGCGCCGAACGACAACTGGCCCCCAATTTCACCCACAAATTCTGCGGAACAGCCGAAAAGGGGGACGGGCACCGTGGCGGCCACGTTTCTGCTTAGGCCACCTCTGCTCGTGCCGCGGCGCCAGTCCCCATGTTCCGCGAACCTTGCGCAGTAGAACCAGTCTCGTCGCCCATTTTCCCTGAGACTACTGGACTCCACGCCATTCTGTAATGGCAATGAGACCCGGCGATGTCTTGCCTGAGATTGTCCTTCCCCTCGGACCCGACCACATTGTTCCATGCTTGCCAGTCATGCTGGGCGACAGCCGTCCGGCGGCGGCCGGCGCAAACTGTGCTGGCGTATCGGCAACCCAGGCAAGCAGGCCGGCATCAGCCACGCCGGGGCTGCTGGCAGGAACCGGGGTAACGGCCTGAACAACAGTTGCGGTGGTCCGATTGACATAGGCAGCGGCGAAATACACCCTGGCGGCTTGGGTGACGCCGACGGCAACCGCCTTGGGTGACGTACCAACCACCTTGCGTTTGGCCGCAGTGCCCGCCGTGATCGCAGGCGGAGTGGTGGCCAACATTGTCACCGCGGTGGTAGGACTGGCCGCGGTTGGAACGGCAGAAGGCGTTGCAATCGTGGTCGCGGCGGCCCCCATGCTGGGCGCGACGGTGGCTTCGACAACAGTAGCAGCTTGACTCGCGTCAACGATTTGCGGTGCGGTAGCCGGCGATGGGGAGCTGGTGGAGCCGTCGCTATCGACGCTGCCGGCCGGTTGCACCTGGGCGGCAAGGGCCTGGGCCCCCGACGCCAACGATGGCGAACTGCCCAGCAGACTCGCGGCGGCGGATCCTCCGCTTGCCGAACTGGTGTCCAACACCACCTGGCTGCCGTCGCTCACCATCAGACTGCCCAGGCTGGCCAGCGCGGCGGCACTGGTCAATTCCAGCGTGCCGGAGGTAACGATCGTGCCTCCGCCATAGCTGTTCGTGCCGCCAAGAATCACCATGCCAAGCCCATTGACGGTCAGCGACGCATAGGCGCCGCTTATCGCGTTGGAGATGGCCAAACTGCTGCCCACGGCCGAACTGAGAACGAGGTCGCTCGTCAGCAGGATCGGCGCACCGATGGCCTGGTTCCCGACGGCGACCGTAATGGTCGCGTTGTTCGAGCCGTTGTCGAGCTGCAACGTGCCGCCGCTGCCCTGGTCGATCGCGTCGCCGGCGCTGCTGTTGAAGACGATTCCCGCAACGCTCGGATTCGCGCCGTCCAAGGTCACGGTCATGGGCGACGACGAATCGAGGACAACCGTATCGCCCGCAACGTCGCGCAGCCCCGGAGCGGCAATCGTGTCGCCGGAGACCGTGCCCGTCCAATCGGTGCTGGAGTTCCAGGAGCCGCTGGAGTCGGACGTCCATTGAGCAGACCCAGGAAACGTCACGTCACAGGCGCCAATCACCGAACCGCTGGCGGCCACCACCGTGGCGGAACCCGCCGTGTAGGGTGGCGTAAAATTGCCGTTGTCATCAATGGTTCCCGCGCCGTTGACCGACCAGGCAAGCGCCGGTTGGATTGCGAAGACGTTGCCGAATTGATCCACAACCGTCGCGGCGAACAATAGCGTTCCATCGACGCTGAGATCCGTAGACGCGGGCGCCACGACAATGCTTGTCAACGTCCGGTTCACCGTTACGTTCACGGTGCTGGTCGTCGTCAGTCCATAGGGGTCGGCGATCGTGACCGTGAAAATGTAGTTCCCTGCTTCGCTGAAGATGGCCGTGGTGTCACTGGCCGCGTTGCTGGCGTTAACGCTCAAGACGGGCATCGCGGCCCCGCTGGGCAGCGTCGTCGCCGCCCACGTGTACGTCAAACTGTTCGCGCCGGTGTTGATGTCGGCCCCCAGCACTGAAAGGCTGGTCGTCGTGCCGGTAACGGGGGTGGGCGTGGTATTGGCCGGTACGGCGACCGTGGGGATGCTGTCCTCGACTACGGCGACGGTCGCATTGGTCGACAGCACGTTGTCGGCGTTGTCGGTGATGCCCCAACCGGCGTCGCTGACGGTCAGCGCATACGTGCCGAACGCGTCGGTAATGCCGCTGAGACTGCCCAGCGTCCAATGTTGATTGTCGCTGGTGGTCAACGTCGTACCGTCCAGCGGCAGACTCGTGCCGTTGAGCGTCAGTTGCAGGTTCTGCACGCTGAAGCCGGAAACCGGCTCGCTGAAGACGATGCCGAGCGAATTGAAAGGCCCGGTCTGCGTCGCCAGGCTCGGCAGGGTCACCGTCGGAGGATTGGCGTTGGCGACAATCAATTCATTGACGGTCGAATCGTATGCGACTTGTCCCGCAGCGTTGATTCCGCGGACGGCCACGTCGTAGGTGCCGTTGGCCAACGGAGGGAGTTCACCGGCGGGCAGAGTCCATGCGCCGTTGTTGTTGGCCACTGCGTACCAGTTTCCATTGACGCGGACCGACAGGCTGGCCGCGGGATCGCTGACGGTCCCGCCAATCGCCGGAGAAGAAGTGTTCGCCGTCAGGGGATTGACGGCCACGGTAAAGGGGGGCGCAACGTAGCCGGGCGACGAAAGGAAATTGTTATAGTCGAAGACGGCCGTTGAGGTGGAACTGTTGTTGTGCGCGGTGACGAACAACCCGACGTCGAATCCTCCCGCGGGCATGGCGACCGTCTGCTGCGAGCCTAGCTGCGTCCAGACCGTGGGCGGAGTCGTGCTGCTGCTGTTGCTGTAGTACGA
>CAYYBU010000426.1:0-3926 GCA_964469945.1 uncultured Planctomycetaceae bacterium | reverse complement strand
TGGGCATGACGATCAACACGCCGATGACCAGGCCGGCCGCCAGCATCACGTAGAACAGCGGCACGAACTGCCAAGCGTAAGGGACGCCTTGGCCGCTGAGGTAAATAAGATACACGAAGACGGCCACGGTGCCGAAAAACATGGCGATGTTCGAGACGTTCTGATGCTTGTAGGTCATCGGCGTGCCGCGGATCAGCTCCTGCAGCTTGCCGAAGGCCATCAGACTGCCGGTGATGGTGAGCGAGCCGAAGAGGATCTCGAAGCCCAGGGCCGACATCATCCCCTGGCTGAGCGTATGCTCGGCGATTTGCTTGTGGTACTCGGCCACGCCCACCAGCACGGCCGCCAGCGCGCCGAAGGAGTGCGACAGGGCGATTCGCTGCGGCATGGCGGTCATGGGCATGAAGATGGCCATCGCGGCGCCGACCAACGAGCCGATGATGGAGGCCACGATGATCCACTCCCAAGTGATGATGCCGCGGCCCAGCAGGGTGCCGACCACGGCCATCAACATGCCGATCTCGGCATAAATGATGCCGCGCCGCGCCGTGGCCGGCGAACTGAGCGCCTTCAAGCCGAGAATGAAGAGGATCGATGCCGCCAGGTACGCGATCTCCAGGGGATAGTTGATCATCAGCGGCTGGCCCCCTTCTTCTTGAACATCCGCAACATGCGGTCGGTAATCATGAAACCGCCGACCACGTTGATCATGGCGGCCGTGACGGCCACGAAGCCCAGAATGCGGCTGACCGTGCCGGGAAACTCGCTACTACCGGCCACCACCAGCGAGCCCACCAGCGAGATGCCGGAGATGGCGTTGGTGGCCGACATCAGCGGCGTGTGCAGCAAGGGGGAAACCCGTCCGATCACCTCGAAGCCGACGAAACCGGCCAACACGAGGATGTAGAGCGATTCGACCAGCGGGAAGGGCTTGGCGGGTTCGGCGGGTTCGCGCTGTTGCGGCGCCGTCGTCTCGGCTGCATGGGCAGGCGAGACGCCTGCACCACAAGCTGTTTCTGGAAGGGCGCCGACCAGACTGCCAATGACGGCGACGGTCAACGGCAAACACAGCAGCGCGCAGCGACCGGTTCGCCGTCGCCGCCAGAAGAACCCTCGATGCATGGTATGGTCCTTATGGAAAAGGGTGGTTGTCAATTTCAGGTCCCCTCTCCCTTTGGGAGAGGGTTAGGGTGAGGGCGAGCCGCGACTAATCGCAGCTCGCTGTATGCCGTGTCTTTTCCAGTATCCCCTCACCCCGACCCTCTCCCGGAGGGAGAGGGGGACTGTATACGCACTTTCACCGCAACTTGTAAACGTCCGCCCCTCAACTTCCCAGCAGCGCCGCCACGTTGGCTTGCACCACCTGGCCGTCGCGGGCCACCAGCGTCTCGCGGACGATCTCGTCCCCCAGGTCAAGCTGGATCTGACCCTCGCGAACCAGCGCGAGCAAAAAGGTGGCAATGTTCTTGGCGTACAACTGACTGGCATGATAGGGCACTTCGGCGGGCAGATTGAGCGGGCCGAGCACGGTGACGCCTTGGTGGACCACGCTCTGGCCGGGCTGGGTCAATTCGCAGTTGCCGCCCCGCTCGGCCGCCAGGTCCACCAGGACGGTTCCCGGCGCCATGCCGGCGACCATCGCCGCCGAGATCAGCACGGGCGCCTTTTTGCCGGGCACGGCGGCCGTGGTGATCACCACGTCGCTCTCGGCCACCACGCGGCCCATCAACTCCCGCTGCTTGGCCAGGGTTTGCTCGTCCATCTGCTGGGCGTAGCCCCCCTTGGTTTCGGCGGCGGCCGTTTCCAACGGCAACTCGACGAACTTGGCCCCCAGGCTCTGCACCTGCTCTTTGACGGCCGGACGCACGTCGTAGGCAGACACGATGCCGCCCAGCCGCGAAGCGGTAGCGATGGCTTGCAGACCGGCCACGCCCGCCCCCACCACCAAGACCTTGGCGGGGGCAATCGTGCCGGCGGCCGTCATCAACATGGGAAACATCTTCGGCAACGCGGCGGCCGCCAGCAGCACGGCGCGGTAACCGGCCACCGTGGCCTGCGACGAGAGCACGTCCATGCTCTGCGCCCGGGTGATGCGGGGGAGCAGTTCCAAGGCGAACAGCGTGGCGCCGCGGCCGGCCACTTCCGCCGCCGCCTGGGGGCAACCCAACGGGTCGCACATGGCAATCACGACCTGCCCGGCGCGTAGATGCGGCAGATCGGCCCGGCCCGCTTCGCCGGCGGCCCCCGCGGCCCGGACTTGCAGGATCACTTCGGCGGCGAACAGTTCCTCACGCGTCGGGACGATCTTGGCCCCTTTATCCAGGTAGAGCCGGTCTGGAAAGCCGGCCGACTCGCCGGCGCCGCTCTGGACCAGCACCTCCAGCCCGGCCTTGGTCAGCAGAGGGAGGATGGCCGGAATCAGGGCCACCCGCCTCTCGCCCGGAAAGATCTCGCGTGGCACGGCAATCTGCATGGCTTGTTTCCAACAGCGGTGAATGAAAGCAGCGAGAGGGATCGGCCCATTATCGCCCGCCGGGCACTCTTTGGGAATCCCACCGAGAGGGTGAATCTGCCTGACTCTGTTGTGGGGAAAAGGGGCCGCCCGAAACAAAGGGGTCGGAAGTCGTTTCCGTTGACAGTCGCGCCGTTTCTGCTATGCTACGGCCATGGCACGGCGGATTCGCGTAGCGGCGGGCGGGATGGTGTACCATGTGCTCAACCGGGGCGTGGGACGGATGCGGCTGTTTCGCAAGGCAGCCGACTTTGCGGCCATGGAACAGGTGCTGGGGGAGGCGGTCGAGCGGACGGGGACGCGGCTGCTGGCCTATTGCCTGATGCCCAATCATTGGCACCTCCTCCTTTGGCCCCGCGCCGACGGCGAGCTGTCCGAGGTGATGCGGTGGCTCACGGTGACGCATACGCAGCGCTGGCACGCCAACCGCCACACCGCGGGCACGGGACCGGTCTACCAGGGGCGTTTCAAGTCGTTCCCCGTTCAATCGGACGACCATTTCTTGACGGTGGCGCGGTACATCGAGCGCAACCCGCTGCGGGCCGAACTGGTCGAGCGGGCGGTGGATTGGCCGTGGTGCAGCCTGTGGCGGCGTTGCCAAGACGATCCGGCGCTCGGCGAGTTGCTCAGTGCGTGGCCCGTCGAAATCCCCGCCGCGTGGCCGGCGATCGTGCAGGGACCGCAGAGCGAGGCGGAACTGGAGTCGCTCCGTCGTAGCGTGGCGCGGGGCCGGCCGTTTGGCGGCGATCGCTGGGCGCAACGGACGGCCAAGCGCTTTGGCTTGCAGTCCACATTTCGCCCGCAAGGGCGGCCACGTAAGAACACCACCCCATGAACCGCCCGAAAACGACTTCCGACCACTTTACCAGGCTCCTTTACCCGGCTCAAGAGCCTGGATGATTCGGGCGGTAACTTCGTCGCGGATTTCGGTTTGGCTGGGCATCGCGGTTGTCCTCCTTGGATACCCAGTTCCTATACAGCTTAGCCGATGTGGACGATCTCGCTGGCTGCTTCCTTATCAAGAGGGGCTGCGGGTCGGTCGGCGGCGCTCGAAGTCGCAGATGAGACTGGAAAAGTCTCAAAGTCTCAGGTCTCAACGATGCGCGCCGGGTGAGATTTGGCGACTGATTCCCCCCATCGTGCAGGGTGGGCAGGCGCGGTAGAATCATCGGTGTCGGCAAGACGGGGTTTTCGTGGTTGAAGCCCGAACTGGAAAGGATCGTCATGACATCGCACCCTTCCGTCGCCGCGACCGCCAAGCGGAACGTCGAAACGATAGCACAGATTGAGCAGCAGTTGGTCGCTCAGCAATCCAGGACTGAACGATGGGGTAGTGGCGTTGCCCGCTTCTTCGGAAGCTTACGCTTAGTTGTTGCCCAGGTTTTCTTCATTGTAGCTTGGATTGTATTGAATG
>CAYYBU010000425.1:0-3939 GCA_964469945.1 uncultured Planctomycetaceae bacterium | reverse complement strand
ACGAGGGCGCATCCGCCGCGGCGTCTGCCGCCGGGGCATCGGCCGCCCACCAGCGCAACACCTGCCGGCCGAACCCTAGGCCGGCAATCAGGATGATGGCCGTCAACAGGCTTTTGGTGGTCCAGGCCGACATACGGCGGGCCAACAGGCCAAAGCCGGCGTGCCGCTGGGCGGCCGCGGCCTTGTTAGGGCCCCTGGCCGACTCGGGGACCTGATGGTTGTCAGCCGCCATTTTGTTTTTGCAACGTCTTCAGGAATGTGGTGAGCGTCTTGATCTCTGCTTGCAAGGCGGCGATCGACGCTTGGATCGCGGCGATTTGCGATTGCGAGGGCGGCGGCACGGTATTCATCTGATTTTGGTACGCCTGGATCACGCGCTGATAGAGATTGATGAATGCCCGGGTCATGGTTTCGGCGACGCTGGGAACATGCGGTTTGGCCTTGCCCTGAATGCGATCGATCAACGATTGTACTTGCGCCTGGGCCACCTGCGAATCCACGCTGCAGAACTGGCTGAGCCGCGGATAGAAATCGGGCGCCCCGCTACCCCAATGAAAGAGGATCGAATAGGCAATGAAATCGGGGTCATTATCCAGCGGTTGCAGTTGCGGACGGAACGGCGCGTTGAGGATCGCCATAATCGCCTGGATATAGGCATTGCCCAAACTGGCCGGCGCCTTGGCTAGCGTATAGAGGACGGGGATCCGCCGCTGCTGGTTGTCGCTCATTCCCATCTGCGGATACTGCCAGCGGTCGTCGAGCATGGACGTCGCGATATCCAGGTGGAAAGGAGCCTCCTTCACCATCAACGGAAAAGGCCGCGTAATTCCCGCCGAGCCTTGACGGAGCCCCCGCCCCGGGTCGAGCAACTCCGCGTTCACCTGCGCGCCGCTCAGCGGGCCGCGGGCGACCGGCTGGTCCACGCGGGCGTCGTCCACCTGCGCCACGTCGACCGGTCCGCTGGTGCTCACCGAGGCGGTCGCCGGCCAATAGGCGGGCCGCGGGTCGCTGGCGCCGGTGCGCGGCCAACGGGTTCCCCACACGGCCTGCCGCGCGATGCTCAGACCGCGCACTTTCCAACACGCATAGGTGCCGAAGTTGATCATCAGGGCCATGACGAACAACAAAATCGGCAAGGCCAGCACCATTTCCAGCGTGGCCAGGCCACGGCGTGCCGCGTTGAAAGAATGGGGACTGGCTCCGTGGCTCAAGCCGGTGTGACGTAAGGAGAAACGTTGCCGCCACGGTGCCTGTCCCCTTTTTCCGCACGCTGTTATGCAAGGCAACGGTTGCTCGCAGCGACGGAGCCAGTCCCCTTTTGCGACCGCCGAACTTGGTGCTGTAGTATTATGTGCCATCTTGCTGTCCTCAATGCGGACTGATGCGCTGGATATCGTCGCCGCTCAGGTTGCCCAGGTTGGGCATCGTGATGTTTTCGCCGCTGAACGAGGGCAGCGACGGGGGCGTTTGCAGGATCGCGGCCAAGGCGGGCTGCGTGGCCGGCGCCAATTGGCAAGTCCAACGCTGCGTGAGCAGGTCCCAACTGGTGGGCACGCCCTCGCGACCGACGACCCATTGACCGCTACCGCTGCCGCCGCCGCTGCCGCTGTCCGTGGCGGGCAGATCGACGAAATCGCCCGGCACGCCACCCAACGGCGTCGGACTGGGGCCGCCGCTCGACTGGGCAATGTTCTGCCACACCAAGCGCTGCCGCGGGATGAACAGGTGGACCTCGGCATAGGCCAGGGCCGTATTCTCGGTGGGATTGTTGAAGATCCGCGGCATCATCTCCGGCAACTTCTTCCAATACGTCACGCCCTGGAAAATGTAGTATTGCTCCAGGTAGCTGTTGATTCCCGTCGTCTGGTCCGAAGGCGGAGCGACCAATTCCATCAGCAAGTTCTTGTCCGGATATTCTTCGTCGAGCAGCTTGTGCAGGTATCCGCAGGTAAAACTCCGCCACAAGGCGCCGAACTGGCTCATCTTCGCCTGGCTGTCGAAGCCCAGCATGGCCTGATTGTTCCAATCGTTCAGATACTTCGACGCGAGTTGCTCGCGCTGCTGGCGGGCCAACGTCACATAACTGTCCTGGTCGGGCAGCGCATCCAACTCGGGATCGACCACCGGCAGCGTGCGGGTCGAGGCGTCGCTGGAATCGCCGCCGACCAACTGGCCGGAGCTGCGCCACATGGCCGCCATCATGGGGCCGCGGCCGAACTGGGGCTGGCCGTCCTGCTGGGCGACCGCCATGGCAGCCGCCTGCGCGATGTCGGGAAAGGCCACCACCACCGCCCGTTGATACTGGGGGATCAACTCGCCGGCGAGGATCTCTTCCATAAGCGGCAGGATCTGCTGGCTGGCGGCCGCTGCCCATTGGCTGTAGCTGGTGACCATGGCTTGCTGCAACGGCACCTCCTGGACAATCGCCTGCCCCAGGGCCTGGAACTTGGGCCAGCCACTTTGGCCGAACACGGGCCCGATCTTGCTCCAGGCGGCCAGGATGTTGGGGACGTAGGAGGCGGAGTTCTGGTCGCGGGCCTCGCGCATGAAGGCGGTCACGGCGAACACGTCGCAGAGGAGGTGGTTGGTGAAGACCAGCGTGTTCATGCCGCGCGCCAACACGACCCCGCCCGAATAGGCGGCCGCGTCGGCCGCGTTCTGCATGCGGATCTTGCCGTCGACCTGTCGGCCGACGTTGAGGACCATGCCCATCAGCATCGTCAGCGCCAGCACGCTGAAGACGGCCACGATGCTGATGGTGCCGCGCTGGTCGTGGTGCAAGCTGGCAGGGATGCAATGTATCCGGCACACTCCGTGTGCCGCCCCCAACGGCACACGGAGTGTGCCGGATACATTCTTGCCACACCCGTTCGATTGTCGATCGTCAGTTGCTCTGGTAAACATAAGGAATCACCGGTTTCTCGCCCTCGTTGCCCATCGTGATCGAGGCCGTCAGCGGATAAGTATAAAACGTACCGCGATTGGTGATGCTCTGGCTCACCTGGTCCGGCGCGCCGCCGGGACCGGCCACGTAGCGCGCCAACAGTCGCCCCGGACCGGGCAGCAAGGCCAGATTGTGCTTCACCGTCACCGTGAGCGGATCCTGCCAGCCCACCTCGTTGAAATAGAACTCGCCCGGATCGTCGGGGAGTAAATAGGTCACCAGCGGCGGCTCTTGATTCTTATGGAAGAAACGCAGTTCCACCACCGTGTTGTTCCAGGCATAGGCCAGCTTGTGATCCAGCCGCTTGGGCACCGCACCGTTGCTGGCAGAACTTGGATCCATGGCGGCGTAGGTCGCCTTGAGAATGTCCGGGGCCGCCGTGCCGCTGGGGACGGTGAACCCCAGGTCGCGCGAGGGCGAGATCGGCATACAGGCCAACACGGCGGCGGCGGCGATCTTGTCGTATTTCGCGCTGCCCGGCTGCACCAAGTACGTCATGCCGCCAGCGGCCGGTCCATAAGCGGCGCTCTCCGGATTGAGAATCGGCACGACCTGGTCCGCGGCGTTCGGGTCGGGAGCGTAAGAACTGATGCAATTCGGCCCTTCCGGCGAGGGCAGGCCGGCCGGGATCCAGACCGCGGCGCTGCGGGCGGCCGCATAGGCGGCATAATGCACCACGATGATGCCGATCATCAATTGGCTGACCTGCACGATCATCAACATGACCATCACGAAGATGGGCAACGTCAGCACGAAGCTCAGACTCTGCACGCCGCCGACCTGGTCGCGGTGAAGCAGCCGCAGCCGCCCCAGGCTGGGCCGCGCACGGCCGGCGCGGACCAACCCGTAGGCCAGCAGGGCCAAGACCATCAGCACCGCCAACCAGGGCAAGCAGGCTTGCAAAACCACGCGACTCATGCTGTGCTGCTCCTCACTCCCCCGGTTACACCGACCGCACCGGAATCACTGTAGGGAACGCCCTCCGTGGCGTTCCT
>CAYYBU010000424.1:0-3948 GCA_964469945.1 uncultured Planctomycetaceae bacterium | reverse complement strand
GCGTCTGCGCCGAAGTGCAGGACGTCGGCGCCTTGTTCCCGCAGAACCGCGGTTTCGAGACCGTGGTCGGGCCGGCCTTCAACCAGGACCTCGACGACGTGGCCTGCGTGCAGTGCGGCCAGTGCGCGGCCATCTGCCCGGTCGGCGCCATCACCGAGCGCGACCAGATCGACGAAGTCTGGACCGCCCTGGAGACGCGCGAGAAGCACACCATCGTGCAGACGGCCCCGGCCATCCGCGCCGCCCTGGGCGAGTGTTTCGGGTATCCGCCCGGCACGCTGGTGACCGGCAAGATGGTGGCTGCCTTGCGGCGGCTGGGGTTCCATGCCGTGTTCGACACGAATTTCGCCGCCGATCTGACCATCCTCGAAGAGGGCACCGAACTGCTCACCCGGCTGCGCAAGGCCCTGGTGGAAAAGACGGAAACCCACCTGCCCATGTTCACCAGTTGTTCGCCCGGCTGGATCAAGTTCTTGGAATACTTCCATCCCGACATGCTGCCGAACCTCTCCACCTGCAAGTCGCCGCAGCAGATGTTCGGCGCCGTGGCCAAGACCTACTATGCCAACAAGTTGGGCAAGCGGGCGGAAGACGTGTTCGTGGTTTCCGTGATGCCCTGCACGGCGAAGAAGTACGAATGCCAGCGGCCCGAGATGACCGCCAGCGGCGTCCGCGACGTCGACGTCGTGCTCACGACCCGCGAATTGGGCAAGATGATCCGCGCCGCCGGCATCGACTTCGACAGCCTGCCGGACGAGGACATGGACGCGCCGCTGGGGCTTTCCAGCGGCGCCGCCGACATCTTCGCCAACACCGGCGGCGTGATGGAGGCGGCCCTCCGCACGGCCTATGAAATCGTCACCGGCCGGCCGCTGCCGGTGCCCAATCTGCACGTCACCGCCGTCGAGGGGTTGGCGGGCGTGAAGGAGGCCGCCCTGAAAATCGAGGGCACGCTGCCCGATTGGAAGTTCCTCGAAGGCGTGACCGTCAACGTCGCCGTGGCCCACGGCCTGGGCAATGCCCAACGCGTGATCGCCGCCATCAAGTCGGGCCAGAAGCAGTATCATTTCATCGAAGTGATGAGTTGCCCGGGGGGGTGCATCGGCGGCGGCGGCCAGCCCCGCTTCACCGACAACTGCGTCCGCGAGGCGCGGATTGCCGCCATCTATCGCGAGGACGAGGGCAAGCGTTTGCGCAAGTCGCACGAGAACCCGGACGTGGCCAAGCTCTACGAAGAGTTCCTCGGCAAGCCCTTGGGCGAGCAATCGCACCATCTGCTGCACACCAAGTACACGCCCCGGCCGCGGGTGTAGGGCAACGAGCAGGAAATAGGCTACCCAAGGTCGAACCCCTGTAGGGAACGCCCTCGGTGGCGTTCCGTGCGTCGCCGAGAAACCGGAACGCCGCGGAGGGCGTTCCCTACAGTTCCCCTACCAGGAGCCGTTCGTGAGAGCCGAAAGCCTCAAACTCCTCATCCAAGCGGGCAACCCCGTCATCTCGATGGAAACGCCCGACGAACCGCGGGCCATTCGCATGGTTGGCGAAGTCGCCCAAGAACTCGGACTGCCGATTTCCGAATGGTCGGTCACCGAGGGGCTTTCGTCCACGCCACCGGAAGCGTGCAAGGTGCTTGTTGAACCCGGCAAGGCCCTGGCGGCGCTGCGGTATGTGAAAGAATCAGCGCTGCCGACGATCTATGTGTTCAAGGACCTTAGCCCCCATTGCAAGGACCCCCAAGTCGTCCGCTCCCTGCGCGATCTGTATGTCTCGCCGGACTCGCGTTTGTGGACCCTGATTCTGGTGGACGCCGTGCCGCTGCCGCCCGAGGTCCGCCGCCTAACCACCTCCTTCGACGTGGGTTGGCCGGACGAAGCGGAACTCATGGACATCGTTCGTAAGACCTTTCAAGGGGCGCAGCGCCGCAGCCTCCAGCGGGTCGAGTCCAAGCTGACCAAGCACGAACTGGAGACCCTGGTGCGTACGTTGCGCGGGCTGACCTCCGAAGAAGCCACCCGCGTGGTCTCGGGGGCCATCTACGCCGACAACGTGCTGGACAGCGCCGGCCTGCCGCGGATCATGGATGCCAAACGCCGCGTGCTGGGGGCGACCGGCTGCTTGGAGTCGATTGCGGCCGACGTTTCGCCGGACGAGATCGGCGGCCTGGCGAACTTGAAGCGCTGGCTCAACCTGCGGCACGGCGGCTTTACCGCCCGCGCCCGCGAGTTCGGACTGGATCCGCCGCGCGGCATCTTGCTGCTGGGGGTGCAGGGTTGCGGGAAAAGCCTCTGCGCCAAGGTGGTGGCCTCGGCGTGGTGTATGCCGCTGATGCGCATGGACCCCGGCGTGCTGTATCAGAAATTCATTGGCGAAAGCGAGGCCCGCCTGCGCGAAGCGCTGCAGCAGGCCGAGTCGATGGCCCCGGTCGTGTTGTGGATCGACGAAATCGAAAAAGCGTTCGCCTCGGCCAGCAGCGACTCGGCCGACGGCGGCTTGTCGCAACGGATGTTCGGCACCCTGTTGTCGTGGATGCAGGACCATCGGCAGCCGATCTTCCTGATCGCCACGGCGAACAATCTGGCCCAGTTGCCTCCGGAGTTGATGCGCAAAGGCCGTTTCGACGAGATTTTCTTCGTCGATTTGCCCGGCGCGGCGGAGCGCGAAGCGATTTTTTCCATCCACTTGAAAAAACGGCAACGCGACAAGAGCAAGTTCGACATGGCGCGGCTGGTGGCGACTTCCGAAGGCTTCAGCGGCGCCGAGATCGAGCAGGCGGTGATCTCCGGCCTGTATGCGGCGTTCAGCGACAAAGCCGAATGCACCACGGAGCACTTGCTGGCGGCCATGCACGCCACCCAGCCGCTCTCGGTCGTCGCCCGCGAGCACGTCACGCAGCTTCGGGCCTGGGCCCAAGGCCGCTGCGTGATGGCCGATTGAGCGCCCCGCCCTTTTCAATCTCGCGGCCAGCCACTACACTATGGCCATCCAACATGGCCAAGACATCTGCTACGGATACGACTGAAGTGCAACTGTTCGCCGACGGCGCGTGCAGCGGCAATCCGGGCCCCGGCGGCTGGGCCTTCGTCCTCCGCCATCCCCGCTCGGGCAAAGAACTGGAACGCTCCGGCGGCGAGCGCGAGACGACCAACAACCGCATGGAGATGACGGCCGTGATTCGCGGCCTGGAAACGCTCACGCGCCCCACCCGGGTGGAACTGGTCACCGACAGCACCTACGTGGGCAAGGGGCTCACCGAATGGTTGCCCAAGTGGAAGGCCCAGGGCTGGCGGCGCCGGCAGGGCGCCCGCTGGGAACCGATCAAGAACGAAGACCTGTGGCGGCGGCTCGACGAGTTGCTCGAGCAGCATCAGATCCGTTTCGTCCACGTCCGCGGCCATTGCGGCCACGTTGAAAACGAGCGCTGCGACACGCTGGCCGTAGCCGCCTATCAGAAATATCTGTAGGGAACGCCCTCCGTGGCGTTCCGTTGTATCCGGCACACTCCGTGTGCCGTTCGCCCGGCGGCACACGGAGTGTGCCGGATACATTCCTGCGGCCGTGACTGCCTGGCCGATGGTAAAACGGAACGCCACGGAGGGCGTTCCCTACAGGTTCAACGGGTGGGCCTTCGCTCCGCTCGTCCCACCCTACAAGAGGCCGCTATTTCGCCGCTCCTGGCATTTCCAGCGTGCGGCTCTGCAGGCCGATTTTGGCCAACACGATGTACAACACGAAGCCGACCAGGAACGCGGCCACCGGCGGCGCCGGGATGAGGTTTTGCACGTCCGCCAGCTTGGGAGCCAGGTTGGGAGACCATTCGGCCGCCAGCTTGACCACCAGGTTGAAGGCGCCTACGGCGAAACCGACGATCCAGGAAATCCAGCCGGCCGGATTGAAGCCCGCCCGCGGCCCGGCCCACCTTCGCCCCGAAAGCAGGTAGTCGGCCACCAT
>CAYYBU010000423.1:0-3968 GCA_964469945.1 uncultured Planctomycetaceae bacterium | reverse complement strand
TGGGCCGTTCGATCTGGGTGAGCACCTTTCACCGCTTCTGCGCGCGCCTGTTGCGGAAATACGCCACCTTCGTGGGCCTGCAAGACAACTACACCATCTACGACACCACCGACAGCACGCAGACCCTGCGCCGCGTCATGGGGCAGATGAAAATCGAGGACGCCTACATCACCCCGGAAGCGGTCGGCCGGGCCATCAGTTGGGCCAAAAACAGCCTGATTACGCCAGCACAGTACCAACCGCGACTGGAAAACCCCCTGGGGAAGCTGGTCAAGCAGGTCTATCCGGCCTACCAGGCCAAACTGGCCGCCAGCAATGCGGTCGACTTCGACGACCTGTTGCTGCACGTGGCCACGCTGCTGCGGGAGAATGCCGAGATCCGCCAAAGCCTCGACGAGCGATACCGCTTCATCCTCGTCGATGAGTATCAGGACACCAATCTGGCCCAGTACGTCATCGCCCGGGCGCTGTCGATCGACCATCCGAACCTGGCCGTCACCGGCGATCCGGATCAATCCATCTACGGCTGGCGAGGCGCCAACCTGAACAACATTCTTGAGTTCGAGAAGGATTTTCCCGACGTCCACGTGGTCCGCCTGGAGCGAAACTATCGCAGCACGCAGCGGATCCTCCGCGTGGCGAGCGAATTGATCTGCCACAATATCCGCCGCAAGGAAAAGAGTCTCTACACGGAAAACGGGCCCGGTCGCCCAGTCCGCCTGGTCACCTATGCCACGCAACGCGACGAGGCCGAGGATATTGCCGCGCAAATCGCCGGCCAGATTCAGGCGGGCCGCCGTCGCGCCGGCGACTTCGCCATTTTCTACCGCACCAACGCCCTGAGTCGGGCGCTGGAATTCGCCCTCCGCGACTGCGGCGTCCCCTACCAGATGATCCACGGCCTGGAGTTCTTCCAGCGCAAAGAGATCAAGGACATCTTGGCCTACCTGCAACTGTTGAACAACCCGCTGGACGAAGTGGCGCTGCTGCGCGTCATCAACACGCCGGTCCGCGGCATCGGCCGCACGACCATCGAGCGGTTGGCCGACCATGCCACGCGTTACGGCCTGCCGCTGCTGGAAGCCGCCCGGCAGGTTCGCCACGTCGGGGCAATCAGCGCGCGGGCGGCCGGGTTCGTCAATAAGTTCGTGGGCCTTTTCGATCGCCTGGCCGCCGTGCTCGACAGCCCCATCGAGGAACTGCTCGGTTTCGTGCTCACCGAGACCGGCTATGAAAAGCAGTGGAAGACCTCCGGCGACCCCGAAGACGAAGAGCGGCTAGGCAACCTCGAAGAACTGTTGACGGTCGCCCGCGAATTCGACGAACGTCATCCGGGCACCGGCCAACTGGAAGCGTTCCTGGAGGAGTCCACGCTGGTCAACGACACCGACGACTGGGAGACGACCGTGGACCGCGTCACGCTGATGACGCTGCACGCCTCGAAGGGGCTGGAGTTCCCGGTCGTCTACATCGTGGCCGTGGAAGAGGGCCTGCTGCCCCACGAGCGCAGCCGCGGACAGGCCGATCAACTTGAGGAAGAGCGGCGATTGCTCTTCGTGGGCATTACCCGGGCCCAGGAAGAGTTGCAGATCAGCATGTCGCACTATCGCGATTTTCGCGGCGTGCGGAAGTTGACCGTCCCCAGTTCATTTCTCATGGAATTGCCGCGCGGCGAGATGAGCGTCGAAGTCCGCGGAGACGACCCGTCGTTGCGGATGGAAGCGGGCATGGTCGTCAGTGCGGCCGCGGACGTGGAGCCGAGTTATGAAGAGCCCGTGTTCGGCGCCACGGATCCAGGGATTACCGCGCCGGCCACTCCGGCCGCGCCCACGATGCACTTGAAGACGGCGGCCGAGTTGGCCAATGGCGGTGAGGCGGCGCCGCCGCTGGCGCCCGATGCCTTTCAGCACGGCATGTTGGTGCGGCATCCGGAATATGGTTTGGGGCGCGTGGTGGCCCTGAGTGGCAGCGGCATCGAGCGCAAGGCCACGGTCGATTTCGCCTCGGCGGCGGGGCGGAAGAAGTTCATCCTTCATGCCAGTCCGCTGCGCCCCGTCTTGACATTTCCCCCCGCTTGATGGATGATGCTAAGTAGAGTTTCGTGGTTCGAGGAGGTTCGCAAGCGAACCTGTAGGGAACGCCCTCCGTGGCGTTCCGGGCGTTACCGTAAGATCGGAACGCCACGGAGGGCGTTCCCTACAGCGATTCGTCCGGGAATCGTGCAACCCGATCGAATAGCGGAATAGGTCCACGCGGAGGGAAATCGAGGGCTTTCTCGGCCTCGTGGCGTCTTGAGGCCCGTCCCATGTCGCGGCAGGCGATCTTTGAAGCCAGCATGCAATACTTCCTGGACCCGATCGCCCCCCTGCTGGAGGACGATACGGTCACCGAAGTCATGGTCAACGGCTATGACAACGTCTACATCGAGCGGCACGGCAAGCTGTTGCACACCGACGCCCGCTTCCCCAGCGACGACGCCCTGATGTCGGCCATTCACAATGTGGCTCAATGGGTCGGGCGGGAGATCACCGCGGAGCATCCGGTCTTGGACGCCCGTTTGCCCAACGGTTTCCGCGTCCATGCCATCATTCCGCCCAGCGCCCGGACCGGCATCTATCTGACGATCCGCAAGTTCAGCCGCGAAGTGTTGACGCTGGACGATCTGATCGGCTTCGGCAGCCTCTCGGAGGCGGCCAAGGAGTTCCTGGAAATCTGCGTGCGGCTGCGCAAGAACATGCTCATTTCTGGCGGCACCGGCACGGGCAAGACAGTGCTGTTGGGGGCCATCTCGCGGGCGATCCCCGAGGAAGAGCGGATCGTCGTCATCGAAGACACCTCGGAGTTGCGGCTGATCCAGAAGCACTGCCTCTATCTGGAGGCGCAACATAATAGCGACCGTGGCGGCGAAGGCGGGCTCAACGTGCGGCAGTTGTTCATCAATTCCCTGCGCATGCGGCCGGACCGCATCATCGTCGGCGAGGTGCGCAGCGGCGAGGCCCTGGACATGGTCCAGTCGATGATCAGCGGCCACGCCGGTGCGCTGTCGACGATCCACGCCAATACGCCCCGCGACGCGCTGATTCGCCTGGAAACCCTGTCGCTGATGTCGGACGTGGAGATTCCGGTCTACGTAGCCCGGGCGCAGGTGGCGTCGGCGATCGATTTGATCGTGCAAATTGCCCGATTTACCGAGGACGGCTCGCGAAAGATTACGCGCATCACCGAGACGCCGGGCTTGAATGACGATAACCAGTATCGGTCGACCGAGTTGTTCGTCTCGCGACTGAAAGGCAAGACGCCCGAGGGAAGGCTGCTGGCCGATCTGGAAATGACCGGCCAGAAGCCGTCGTTCTGTCGCGAGCCCTACGAACGGGGGGTGGCTGATTTGGTCCGCTTGACCGCGGACGTGTGGTCGAAATAGGGGGACGTAGGGTGGGCGGGCTTTTTGCTTGCATGAACGGGTGAAATATGCGACGATCAAGGTGTCGGGTTAGAGGGCGAAGGGCGATCCGCCGGGCTGGCGTGGCGTCGCTGGATTATGTGTTGGTCCTGGGGGTGATCCTGCCGCTGGCGGCCTTCATCTTCTGGATCGGTCCGCGGATCTTGCACTTGGCTTACGAGATGGTCTGCGTGCTGGTGTCGTGGCCGTTCATGTGAAGAGGCGATTACTCAATAGAATAGAGTTGTGTGATTCCAACTGTAGGGAACGCCCTCCGTGGCGTTCCGTTTTGGCGGCAACGCCCGGAACGCCACGGAGGGCGTTCCCTACAACGATTCCTTCGCGGATTGTGGAAGTTGATTTAACGCGCGTAAGAGAACTAGCTGAGTTTTAGGAGCAGCGTTATGAAGAAGCTGGCGAACCTTTTGCGGAAGGTCCATGAGGACGAAGCGGGCGTGGTCAACCTGGAGACGGTGCTGATTATCGGCGCCATCGAGCTACCCGTCTTGATTTTTCTCATCAAGTACGG
>CAYYBU010000422.1:0-3971 GCA_964469945.1 uncultured Planctomycetaceae bacterium | reverse complement strand
TGGCGATGAACAGCCCGGTGAAGGTGAAGTAGGAATAGCGGTCGGCCATGGATTGGTCGCCGACCTGCACGAAGCCGATCACCGGCACCAACATACCCACGTACCAGAACCAGCCCACGAACAGGTATCGGCGGCCATAGACGGCGCCGACGATGGCGGCGATGCTCAGCAGCATCAGCAGCGTCCAGGCGGCCAACAGATATGCCCGATTCGGCTCGGTCGTGTAAGGATAAAAGGCGGCCAGCTTGAAAGGCCAAAACATGCCGCCGATGTAGCGCACATAGGCCGTCAGGGCGTTGTTGACGCGGAGAAACAGCGGAAGAAACGCTTGCGTGGCCATCGAGCCGCCCTTCTGCTGCGCATGATACGTCATGACGCAAGACAGCCCGGCCAACACCAGCAGCGGCAGCTTTTCCAGCATCAGCCAACCGGCCGTGGCCCAACGCAGTTCCCAAGTCTTGACCGCGGCCACTTCGCGCGCCTCGCGCCGCAGCGCGGGGTTCAGCCGGTCGAGCCGGGCCTTGGCGGCCCGCGATATTTCCGGCCGCTTTTGGGGGAGTTGGTGCGGGCGGTTCAACATCGCCCGCAGTTTCAACCGCCCCAGCGGCCAATAATCCAGCAACAACAACAGGCAAGGCAGCGTGACCAGCATGGGCTTGGCCAGCAGGCACAGGGTGTAAAGCACCATGATGGGCAGATAGCAGACCACCCCGGGAAGAATCCGATCCGCCCACGGCAGGTGGCGCATCGCCTTGAGACGCTGGACGTACCACAGGTAGGCGGCCAGCGTGAGCAGTCCGAGAAACGTGCTGAGCACGTCTTTGCGTTCCGCCACCCAGGCTACCGACTCGACGTGCATGGGGTGGACGGCGAACAGGGCGGCCACCACCGCGCTGCGCCAGGTGGCGCCGGTCATCCAACGCAGCAAGAAGAACAGCAGCAGCGTGTTGGCCAGGTGCAGCAGCAGGTTGACGATGTGGGGACCGACCGGGTTGGGCTGACCGACCTGGCGGAAGCCGAACATCTCGATGTCGAGCATGTGCGACAACCAGGTCAGCGGGTGCCAATTGCTTTGCTCCCCGGTCGTAAACGCCCAGCAGATGCTCTCCCAGCAAAGGCCCTTTTGCACGCGCGGATTGTCCGTCACATAGCCGGGGTCGTCGAAATAGACGTACTCCAGTTCCTGAGTGGGCAAATGGACGGCGCTGACGAGGCTCGCCACCGGTTTGGGCAGCGATCCCCACCCGTGGATATCGCGTTCATGATGATAGAGGGGTGGCCCCCAAACTTGCCAGTAGGCGGCCAGGGTCATCAACACCAGACAAAAGCAAATTGCCAGGTTGCGACGCATATTCGGAGATAAGCGGGTCCGGGGCCGTTCTTGCGAACTGCGGCGACAGAGCGCCAAACTCTTAATATAGTTGACGGCGTGCCCGGCCGCAAATCCCCACCGCTGACAAGGGGCGTGCATTGTCGCTCCCCTCGCCCGCTTGCGGGAGAGGGGCAACGAGACCAAGAACGGCGGCGAGCGGCCCACGCTCCCCTCGCCCGCTTGCGGGAGAGGGGCAGGGGGTGAGGGCGGTCGGTTTTCGGCATGTAGGGTGCGTCGAACGGACGACCCCCTGCCTATAATGGCTGCGATTTCCCCGCAGCGCCCTCACCCTAACCCTCTCCCGGAGGGAGAGGGGACCTGCTTTGATAGCCTCACGTTTTCATCCCTCATCCCTCATCCCTCATCCTTCATCCTTCCGCCTCTCTCCCTCTACGACCCTCAGCAAGACCAACACGCCAGCGCTCCGCAACAGCCAGCCCAATAAGAAGGCCATCTGGTAGTAATCCAGCGTGAAACGGCCCGCCCAAGTGAAGGTGAAGTCGCGGTAGCGGTCGAAAAGCAGTCCCCCCAGGATCGTGCTGGCCGCATAACACAGCCCCGTGACGGTGAACCACAGGGCAATATACGGCGTGTTGGTCTGGCGAGGGGCCAGTTTCAACATCAGCCCCGGCTGGCCGATATTCAGCCCCACCCAGGCGATCCACATTACCCAGGCGCCGACCATCCACCACCACGGCCCGCGGCTCGCCAGGAAATAGAACAGCGGGCCCTGGGCGACCAGCAACAGGCTGCCGATCATCACCGCACGATGGCCCAGCCGATCGATCAGCCGTCCCGTCCAGGGGCCGACGGCCATCTGGCCCACGCGCAGGCCCGTCTTCAGCCACAACATGACCGAGACGCCGACTCCCAGCACCATGTTGGGGAAAATACTTTGCGGCAACTCGATGATGCCGTTGAAGAACGACAGCCAGCAACCGAACAGCAGCAGCGGCCAGAACCGCCGATCGGCCAACGGGGCCAGCAAGGCGGCCAGCGAGGCGCCACTGCGGGCGGCCCGACTGAAGGTCGCCCGTGGCATCCGTCCCAACGGCACCAGCGCCGCGATCATGAACCAGGCGCCCATGCAACCGGGAATGGCGTAGCTGACCCAATGCGGCAGGGTGGGCCAGATCCGCGGGCATTGCCAGACGAACAGCCCGCTGGCCAGCAGGCCGACGGCCTGACCGGCGGCCATCCAGCGTTCCCGCCGGCCCAAGAAGCGGCCGCGAATCCGCAGTGGCACCAGGTCGGCCAGCCACGACCAGAGGGCCACCGTGCCCAGGTATTCCAGCACCTGGTAGACACACCACAGAACCACCAAAACGGCCAAGGAAAACGCCGGCGAAGGCAGCCTTCCGGGTGCGGCCGCCAGCGGCAACCCCGCCAGCACCAGCGCGCTGAGCAGATAGGCGGCCAGACAGAATCGCTTGCGCTCGACCAACCGGCCGATCACTGGCGGGGCGCCCAGCCGCAGCAGTCCGGCCAGTTGCGGGGCGGCCAGAATGAGGCTGATCGCCAGCCCCATGCCCGGCACCTTGAATTCCATGGCCAAATAGAGGATCAACATGCTGCTGGTCAGGCCGTTGCCCAGGGCCCAGATGGCCCCGTTCCAATAGGCCAGCCGTCGCGCGCGGCGACGTTCGAGCAGGCTCAGCGGCAGATCCGGTGCGGCAGGCATTGCTGCACAAGGTAAAGCAATCCCCTGGATGGTGCAACGGGGGCAGAACGGCAAACTCCCCATAGGCACGAAGTTAAGGTGGATGCGGCGTTTTTTCCCGGTCCCCTCTCCCTCTGGGAGAGGGTTAGGGTGAGGGCCGAAGCGAAGCTTTTTGGTTGTTCGCCCTCACCCTAGCCCTCTCCATGCCTGTCGCGCGACAGGCGGGAGAGGGGACGAGATATTGGGGTGGCACTTCCCCCCTCGCCCGCCTTTGCGGGAGAGGGGCCGGGGGTGAGGGCGGCCGGGGCACTCGCTTGATGTGTAGCACAGGCAAGATGCCGTTGCTACATGAAAGATACTTGACGCGGCCACTCGTTTCGTAAAGACTGGAGGACTGCGAAACCAGAGCCCCGAACTGGGGTTTAATTTCCAGCCGCCGTGTCGCCTTCCCCGTTGACCCGCTCGCCTTCCCCAGCGCCCTTTCGCCGTCGGATCCCCCGCTATGTTGACCGGACATCTCGTTCGCGTGGCCTCGCTTTCGTTGTCGCTGCTGGGGTGGGCGGTGGCCGCCGCGGCCGCCGACTGGCCGCAATGGGGCGGCAGCGATGCCCGCAATATGGTCGCCGGCGAGAAGAATCTGCCCGAGGGGTTCGTCCCCGGCAAGAAAAGTCCCAAGGGCACCGGCATCGATCCGGCCACGACCCAGAACGTCAAGTGGGTCGCCCGGCTGGGCACGCAAACCTATGGCACCACCACGGTGGCCGGCGGCAAGATCTTCCTCGGCACCAACGACGAGTCGCTGCGCGACGACCGCGTGCGTTCGACCCGCGGCGGTCTGCTGATGTGCCTGGAGGAGTCCAGCGGCAAGCTGCTCTGGCAATTGCCCATGCCGCGATTCGAGACCAAGCTGAGCGAGTTCAATTTCGACGACATGGGCCT
>CAYYBU010000421.1:0-3979 GCA_964469945.1 uncultured Planctomycetaceae bacterium | reverse complement strand
CGACCGCCTCGGGGCTGATTTGGATGATATATTCGACCCCTCCGTCGGGCAGCGGCTGCCAACCGACATCGACCCCCGAGAAGATCGCCGCCAGACAAAAGATCATGGGACACATGACGATGCCTCCCCCGGCATGCTGGTGGTGAGAAAACGCCCTCCTTCCATGTTAGCCTGCGGCCGGGGGTGGCGTAAAGCGGGGGAGTGCCGCGCACGCGGGCCAGCAAAGACAAAAAGGAAAAAAGCCACCGAGGGCACAGAGGACCCAGAGAGGAGATGGGAAGGGGGCTTTTAGTTTTCAGCCGCCAGCGATCTGCTTGGAGATCGAAGATTTTGAGATCGGAGATTCCTTTTTTCCTACTTCTCTGCGCTCTCTGTGCCCTCTGTGGCTTATTTTTCAGGAGATAGACAGCCACAGAGGGGGAATTGCTTCCGTCCGCTCCGCCGATATGCTGGGATAGATATGAATTGGGCCTTATGGAGGAAAGCGGCTGCCGACGTCTGGTGGCATCTGGCGATCTCGGCTGCCCTGTTGTTGCTGTTTAGCTGGCTTTTCGTCTGGCTGATGGGACTGTTCCAACTCGGCGCCTGGAACACGCTGCTGAAACTGCTCCCCGGCTTCACCCAGCCGATGATGGGCGTGCCGATGGCCGCCCTGGCCACGCGCACCGGCCAATTGAGCATCCTCTATGTCCATGTGGTCACCGTGTTGATTTCCGTCGGCTGGGCCCTCGGCCGGGGCTCCGATTCGATCAGTGGCGAGATCGGCCGCGGCACGATGGATCTGCTGCTGGCCCTGCCCGTCTGGCGCGTGACGGTGATGGTCATTCCCGCGCTGGTGGCAACCATCGGGGCCGCCGTGCTGGCCGCTTCCGTTTGGCTGGGCACCGCGTTGGGGATCCTGTGCTTCGACTTGGGCGAAGCGGTCCCGCCGGGTCGGTTCTTCCCCGGTGCGGCGAACCTGTTCGCCATGATCTTCTGTTTCACCGGCGTGACGACCTTGATTTCCTCTTGGGGACGCGATCGCTGGCGGACGGTACTCTGGTCGGGCGGTTTTTTTGTCCTTTCCATGGTCGTGAAGATGGTGGCTCGCATGTGGCCGGCCGGCCGGTGGCTGGAGTACTTTTCATTCCTTAGCCTGTTCCAGCCGCAGGAGTTGATCTTGATGCCCGACGCCACAGCGCACGCGGCCCTGCGCTACAACGCCGCTTTACTGGCGCTCGGCCTGCTATGTTACGTGGCGGCCGGGGTAGTCTTTTGGCGCCGCGACATCCCGGCCGCACGGTGAGACGAAGAAGAAGACGAAGGTAGAAGCCACAGAGATCCCAGAGGCCACAGAGAGGAGACGGGGGGAAAGGGTTTCAGTTTTCAACCGTCAGCTTTCGGCTTTCGGATCTCGGATTTGAGATTTGAGATTCCCTGTCTTCTTGTTTATTCTCTGTGCTCTCTGTGTCCTCTGTGGCTTATTATGGAAGCCCTCTGTGGCTTATTGATTTTCGGTGGCCGGCGGCCCGGATTGCATGGCCACCAACTCGTCGCGGAGCATATTCAGCAGCGTTTGCAGGAAGGCCACCACCATGGGACCAACGAAGACGCCGATCAATCCCATCGCCTGCATGCCGCCCAACACGCTGAGCAAGGCCAGCAGCGGATGCAAATTCGAGCGGCCGTGCAAGACCATTGGCTTGACGATGTTGTCGACGCTGCAAACGATCAGCGTGCCGTAGATCGCCAGCACGACGGCCGCCGTGGCGCGATCCTCATAGAAATACAACCACAGGCAGGCGGGCACCCAGACGGCGGGCGGTCCCAGAAAAGGCACCATCGCCATCAGCATGGCCAGCACGCTGAAGAGAAATATGGAATGGAAGCCGGCCAGATAGAATCCCAGTCCGGCCAACAGCCCCTGGATCGCCGCCGAGAGCAGCGTGGCCAGCACCACGGCGCGGCTGACGGTGACGAATTGCTCGACCAATTGTTGCGTGTAGCGTGGGTCCAGCGGCAGCAGCCGCGCCATCGAGCCGACCATCGCCGGCCCATCGGCCAGAAAATAGTACAGCGCGATGATCATCACCAGGCCGCCGACAAGAAAATCGCCCATGAACTGCGTCGTGCCCAGCGCCATGGGCGTAAGCCACTGCCGCAAGCGGTCCATCACGTTCTGTTGCAGTTCCGCGGCCGAGAGTTCCAGGCCCATGCGGTTGCTCATGCTCACGATCGGCTCGGAGATTTTGTGAATATCCAGCTCGCGTAGGTTCAGCTTATGATAGACCAGAACGCTCTCGTGGACGGCCTGAAACAGGACCAGCAGCAGCGGCAGCAGGACGATCAGCAGGATGGCGGCCGTGGTCAGCGCCGCCGACAGCCGCGTGCGTCCCTTGCAGCGGGCGCCGAACCAGCGGTGGACCGGCCCGAACATCACCACCAGCAAGACGGCCAGAAAGGTGGGCAGGAGGATGTTGGCCATGACGCGGAAGAACAAGATGCCCATCACCACGAGGATGGCGAGCAGCACGACGAGCGAAATGATCCGGGCCATGGTGGCGTCTCCGCGGGAGGAGTTAGGAGTCAGGAGTTAGGAGTCAGGAGTTAGGAGTTAGGAGTCAGGAGTCAGGAGCGAAATGATCCGGGCGTTGAAGGCGAGTCGGCGAAGTACAGCCGGCCGTGTTGCTCAACAAAAGGCGATTGTTCCGTGTTGCCCCCCCTCCCTTGCTCTCGGCTCATGTGTTTGCCTGGGGTTCCGGACGGGGGTTGCCACGATGGTCATCCTACCGCTGCCGATGGCCGGTCGGCAAGGGCAAGAAGCGAGCCACCATGCCCGGCGGTGGGCCAACTCCGGGGAGGGCAAATTGTGCTTGGCTAGCCCGAAGGGCTTGAGGAACATAGCCCAGGGTTGCGGCGCAGCCGCTACCCTGGGTGTTGGGTTGTCATCGCAGTTCAACCATGAAGGGGTTACGTCGTGCGGCGCGAGCCTACGAAACCCCGTTGGGGTTTGGGGGTCTTCGGGGTTTGAAACCCAGGGTAGCGGCTGCGCCGCAACCCTGGGCTATGTTACGGAAGCCCTTTGGGCTATCGTAGCAGAACGAACGTTGTAGCGTGCCGCCCGCCGCCAGTTCTGGAGGCAATGTACGCGACTCTTGACACGAAGGAGCCGCCCTGTTAGGTTCGTCGGAGGGCTCGACGAGCAGGACGCGGAATGGGAGGAGTCTCGAATCGGCGCATGCTGCCAGCGGAAAAAACTCCCGAACCCCTTACTCGCCTCCTTTACGCCCCCTCATCGACATCGACGAGCTTTTAGGAAGACGACAAATGGACTGGAAAGACATTGAGTCGCAGGCCGACGCTGACGCGCTAATGGAGGTTTTCGGTGGCTTCCATGACGCTTGTGTGCGGGAGGCGCACCTATGGACGGACCACTGGGTTTCTCCCGAACTTTCCATGTCGTGCCCCGCCCACCTCGACAACAAGATCCGGTTCTTGATTCAGCGGCAGTTCAGGGACCCGTCGGCGATAGAACTTTTCTTTGAGCAGGTCACGCGATTCAACCTCGTTCCGTCGCCGGAAAATTATGACTCGATCATTTTCGCTGCAACGCTCCTGGTTCAAAATGGCAGCGTCTTCTGGTCCCCCGAGGGCGACTGGAAACCTGTGAAACCGGCTAGAGACGAGGCCACGTGGGTTTCTGCCAGAAAACTTCGCTGGCGCGAGGTGGACTGGCTCGGCGAGAAGCTCCGCTACGGGCCGAGCGACTAAAGGGTTCGGGAAGGCGCAATAGAGGGGTAGGCGCACGTATTAGGGGCGAGCTCAGGGGCGGCTGTCTTTTCCATTGACGGGGCACGCCGACGTTTCTCGCCGCAATGGGGAGTCCTGGTGTGAACGAAAGCCGACCTTACCTCCGCAAGTGGCTGCGGATCGCAGTGAAACTGCTGATCGTTGCCCTGGTCGTCTGGGCGGTTCATGGGACGATCATCCACGCCGTGGC
>CAYYBU010000420.1:0-3991 GCA_964469945.1 uncultured Planctomycetaceae bacterium | reverse complement strand
TGGTGCAGGAAGCTCAAGTAGGTGCGCGCCATCTCCAACAGATCGCCGCGCCGCGTTTCGTCGTAGGCCAGCAAGGCAAAGGCCAGCGCCCGGGCGTTGTCGTCGGTGCAGTAGCCGTGCCAACGATCGGGAATCGTGTAGTGCCCATGCTGGAGAATGCCCGTGTCGTCGGTGAGCGCCTTAACGTAGCGCAGGTCCAACTCCGGCACGGTGCGCTGCACACTGGCAGACTCGGCGCCCCGCGTACCAAGGACCTTCGGCGCATGCGCGCGGCGCTCGACGACCGTTTCGCAGAGCCGTAGATAGTCTTCGCCCACGCGCCGCCACACCATGTCGCGGGTGCGCAGATACGCCTTTTTCCGCATCGACTGGCACAGGGGCTCGTCGTCCAGCAAACGGCCGATCTCGCGGGTCAAGGCGTCCGAGTCGCGGAAAGGAACCAGCGAGCCACAGCCATCGGCCAACATCTCCCGGGCATACCAGTAGGGCGTCGAAACCACGGCTTTGCCGGCGCCCACGGCGTAAGCCAGCGTGCCGGAAACGATCTGCTCCTCACCCAGGTATGGGGTCACGTAGAGGTCGGCCGCTCCCAAGAACTCGCAGAGCTCTTCGAGATCGACGTAGCGGTCCTCGAAAATGACGTTGTCCCAGACGCCCAATTCCTCGGCCAACCGCTGCAAACCGTGCCGGTACTCTTCGCCGCGCTCGCGTTTGACGTGCGGATGGGTCGCGCCCAACACGATATAGACCAACTCGGGATGCGCGGCCACCAGCGCCGGCAAGGCGCGAATCATGTACTCGATCCCCTTGGAAGGCGAGAGCAATCCAAACGTAAGAATGACCTTGCGATTCTCCACGCCGAAACGGTCCTTGTAGAAGCTGGGCTCCACCAAGGGCAGATCCGGAATGCCGTGGGGAATCATGGTGACCTTTTCCTCCGCCACGCCGTAGACCTTCTGCAGCAATCCCTTGGCGCGGTCGCAGAGCACGACCACCTGATCGGAGAGGCGGACCAGCTCTTCGGTCAGATGACGAATATGCGCGCTGGGCTGGGCCAGCACCGTGTGCATCGTGGTGATGATCGGCATGCGCGCTTCGTGCAACAAGGTGAGCAGATGCGTACCATCGCGGCCGCCGAAGATGCCGTACTCGTGCTGCACCAAGAGGGTGTCGACGCCGCGGATGTTCATGAAATCGGCCGCCAGGCGATAACTGGCCAGGTCTTCCTGCCGGATCTGAAAACGCACGCGATCGGAATAACTGTAGCCCTGCGGCACGTCGTCGATGGCCATGACCTGGCAAGTGCGCGGGTCGCCCGAAGCCATGCTGATGGCGTTGCACAGGTCCTGGGTGAAGGTCGCGATGCCGCAACGCCGCGGCGGAAAGGTCCCCAGGACGGCCACGCGCGGTTGTTTGGAAGCTGCATCCATCATGTGGCCCCTTGGGTGAAATGGAGGAGAAACGCATCGCCAGCGGCATAAGCCTTGCTCATACATTGTACCAGCTTAGGGCAAGGGGCTTGCCGCGGAAGCTGTCGTTGCTATAGATAACTAGACTAGGCAAGTAGGTCAGGCACCCCGTGCCTGACAGTTGCGCCGTCAGGTTACATCGCTGTATCGAACGGTATTTTGCGGTAATGGGGTAAGAATGGCAAGCGATTCGTCTTCACTTGGACAAGCTGACCGCGTACGGGGTGCCACCGGCTCTGCCAGTGCTTCCGACCATGTGCCGCTTCGCATCGGCATGTTGGCGCCGTTGAGTTGGCCTGTGCCACCCGAGGGGTACGGACCGTGGGAATTGGTCGTGTCGAACCTGACCGAAGAACTGGTTCGCCGCGGCCATCAAGTGACGCTGTTTGCCGCCGCTGGATCGAAAACGTCCGCGCGGCTGGTCGAAACCGTGCCGTATGCGTTCTCGCTGTGGCCGGAGGAACTGCGGCACGCGAGGCAACAACTGGATCCGGCTTCCGGCTTGCTCAAGGGGCCGCCCGACTTTCGTATTTTGGAGCAGCAGCACATTGCCACTTGTATGGAAGCGGCTTCTCGGGGCGAGTTCGACGTGGTGCATTCGCATCTGCACGTCCACGCCCTGGTGTTCGCGCGATTGATTCCCTGCCCGATGATTTCGACCTTGCACGGCGCCGCTTGGGCACAGGCCACGCACGTGGTTTTCGATCGTTACCGCGAGCAGCCGATTGTGTCGCTCTCCACGGCGGAGCGGCATTTCAAGCCCGACTTGAACTACGTGGCCACGGTGCCCAATGGCATTCGCCTGGAGCACTTTCCTTTCTGTGCGGAGAAGGAAGACTATTTGCTGTTTGCCGGCCGGCTGGCGCCCGAGAAAGGGGTGGCCGAGGCGGTCGAGATTGCCCGCCGTGCGGACCGGCCGCTGCGGATCGCCGGTCCGATCGAGCCGCAGTACCACGACTATTTCGACCAGCGGGTGCGACCTTTTCTCGACGGCCGCCGCATCGTCTACTTGGGCGCGCTCGCGCAGAAAGAATTGATGCCTCTCTATCAGCGCGCCGCGGCCGTGTTGTTTCCCATCTCGTGGGCCGAGCCGTTCGGGCTGGTGGCCGCCGAGGCGCAGGCCTGCGGCACGCCGATCATTGCCATGCGCAAAGGGTATCTGCCCGAACTGGTGCGGGATGGCGTGAGCGGCTTTCTCGTCGACACGCTCGACGAGGCCGTAGCGGCCGTGAAAGGTTTGCCCAATATCCGGCCCGAAGATTGCCGGGCCAATGTCGAGGAGCGTTTTACCGCGGCCACCATGGCGGATGGATATGAACGGGTGTATTACGAAAGGATCGAGGCGGCAGACGCCAATTTGAGATTTCAGAGTTGAGATTGAAGTTGTGTCGGTGTAGGGAACGCCCTCCGTGGCGTTCCGGGCGCTACCAGCAAAACGGAACGCCACGGAGGGCGTTCCCTACAGATGCGGGGTAGTTCGAGCATAGCGAGCCCGAACCATTGGGTTGCTGAAAGCTGACCGCTGACAAAAAGGAGAATCGATGAAACCGCTGGTCGAACGTTTCAAGGACAATCCGATCCTGAGCAAACGCGACGTGCCCTACGCGGTGGAAACGGTCCACAACGCGGGCGTGGTCAAGTTCGGCGACCGTTACGTGATGGTGTTTCGCAGCCATCGCCGCAATGGACGCTCGATCCTGGGAATCGCGGAGAGCGACGACGGCTTTCATTTTCGCGTCCGCAACGAACCGCTGCTGACGCCGGCCCAGGAGGGCCCCCTGGCCGCCTACGAAGAATACGGCGTGGAAGACTGCCGCCTCTGCGCCCTGGAGGGCGCCTACTGGCTGACCTACAGCGCCTATTCGCGCTACGGCGTGCGGATCGCACTGGCGCGGACCACGGACTTCCTCCACGTCGAGCGCGTGTCGCTAATCAGTCAACCCGACATGCGCAACGTGGTGTTGTTTCCCGAGAAGATCGGCGGCCGCTACGCGCGGCTGGACCGCCCGCACACGCACATCATTCCCTGGTCGATGTGGATCAGCTACTCGCCCGATCTGATCTATTGGGGCGATTCGAAAATCGTGATGAAGCCGGCGGCCTATCATTGGGACGAGATGAAGATCGGCCCCGGGGCCACGCCGATCCGCACCGCGGCCGGCTGGTTGGACATCTATCACGGCGTCTTTCCCACCATGGTGGGCGGCTTCTATCGCCTGGGCGTGGCCCTGCACGATCTGGCCGACCCGGCACGCATCCTGGGCGTGGCCGACTCCTGGATCTTGCAGCCGGAAGATCCTTGGGAGATGGTCGGCTACGTGCCCAATGTGGTCTTCACCTGCGCGGCGGTGCCGGAAGCGGACGGCACGGTGAAAATCTACTGGGGCGGCGCCGACAGCGTCATGTGTGCCGGCACGGCGCGACTGGACGATCTGGTGGAACTATGCCTCAACGACCCGCGTCCGCCGCTGTAGGGAACGCCCTCCGTGGCGTTCCGTGACGTGCGAGAAAGGCCTTTTTCC
>CAYYBU010000419.1:0-4003 GCA_964469945.1 uncultured Planctomycetaceae bacterium | reverse complement strand
CGGGCTTCAATTCGACACTCCGCGCCGACACGCCCGGGGCCATGAATAATCCGGGGGATAGCCACTCATGCTGCGGCTTGACCGGGCCCTTTTTCAATGTGATACTGCGGGGCAATTGGCCAGTCCGCGCGTTTTGATGGTAGGATAGCTTTTGGCGTCGGGAAAACTTGTCTTAGGATAACAACCATGAGCAGCGTCCTTACTTCCCAGCAACAACTCGACGGCTTCCGAAACGACTTTGAAGCCTTGCGACATGAAATGGCCAAAGTCGTGGTCGGACAGCCGGAGGTCATCGACGGCGTGCTCACGGCCGTCGTGGCCGGCGGGCACGTGTTGCTCGAAGGGTTGCCGGGCGTGGGCAAAACGCTTCTGGTCCGCACCCTGGCCGAGGTGATCGACCTGTCCTTTCACCGCATCCAGTTCACGCCCGATCTGATGCCCTCCGACCTGATCGGCACCTACGTGGTAATGGAGAACCCGCAAGGACGCCGCATTTTCGAGTTCCAGCAAGGGCCGCTGTTTGCCAACTTGGTGCTGGCCGATCAGATCAACCGCGGCACGCCCAAGACGCAGTCGGCCTTGTTGCAGGCGATGGAGGGGGAAACGATCAACGTGGCGCACGAAACGTTCACGTTGCCGCAGCCGTTTTTCGTGTTGGCCACGCAAAACCCGCTGGAAATGGAAGGCACGTTCCCCTTGCCCGAGCCGGAGATCGACCGTTTCTTCTTCAAGCTGTTGGTGCCGCCGCCCACGGCCGAGGAGATCGAGCAGATTCTCGATCGCACGACCGAGGGCGAGTTGCCGGAGGTTCGCGTGGTGCTCGATGGCAAGCGGTTGCTGGAGATGCGCACGCTGGCCCGGGCCGTGTCGGTGGACGCGGAACTGCGGCGGTTGGCAATCTTGCTGACGATGGCCACGCATCCGGACCACCCCCGAGCGCCGGAGCCGATCAAGCGGCTGGTGCGTTACGGCGCCAGTCCGCGCGGCGCGCAGGCGATGGTGTTGGCGGCCAAGATTCGCGCGGCGGCCTTCGCGCGGGACAGCGTCACGCGCGAGGACCTGCTGGCGGCGGTCTATCCGGCGCTGCGTCATCGCTTGATACTGAACTTCGAGGGGCAAGCGGAAAACGTGCCCGCCGACCAACTGATCGCCAGCCTGGCCGGCATCGCAAGCGACCGCTGAGCACATGGCATTGTTCGATCCCGATTTTCTGAAGCGGCTCGATTATCTCGCCCTGTTGGCGCGACGGACGGGCGGCAGCGCGCTGCTGGCGGCCGCGGCGGCGAAAGTGCCCGGCGGCGGCACGGAGGTCACCGCACTGCGCGATTACGCCCCGGGCGACGACTATCGCCACGTCGATTGGGTCTGTTGCGCCCGCCGCGACGACCTGCTCACCAAGGTCTTCGAGGGCGTCACGGATCTGCACACCTATTTGTTGCTGGACTGTTCGGCGAGTATGGCCGCGGGCAGTCCGGCCAAGTTCCACGTTGCCCGGCAGATCGCCGCCGCCTTGGGCTACCTGGCCATGGGCCGCCTGGACCGGTTGGGCGTGGCGACCTTTGCCGACGATCTGACGGCCGCCTGGCCGCTGTTGTGCCACAAGACGCGGTTCCCGCGGCTGCTGCGACTGCTGGAAGAGCTTTCCGTGCAGCAGCGGCCGACTAACCTGGCCCGCACGGCGGAAACGTTCGTTCGCCGTTATCAGCGTCATGGCCAGGTTGTCATCCTCAGCGATGCTTACGACCCCGGCGGTTTTCAGCGCGGGCTGGAGATCCTGCGCTATCACGGTTACCAGCCGCGGTTGGTGCAGATTCACGACCCGCGGGAAGCCGACCCGCACCTCAGCGGCGATATCGAGTTATACGACGTGGAGACGCGCACGGTGCGGCAAGCGACCATCACGGAACGGATGACGCGCCGCTACCGGGTCTTGTTCACCCAGTTCCAGGATTCGTTGCGCGATTATTGTACCAAGCACGCCATTCCTCACGTGTCAATCGCCTGCGCCATGCCGGAGGACCAGGTTCTCCGGACCGTGGTCTGCCTACGAAAAGGGGACAGTCCCATTTTCGTCGGACGAAAATTGGGACAGTCCCCGGGACGGCATACTCCATGACTTTGGCCCATCCACTTGCGCTCGTTTGGGGACTGATCGCCTTGCCGGTCGTGCTCCTCTATTTGCGCAAGGCGCGGCTGCGGCGCGAGTCGGTGACGACCGGCACGATCTGGGACCAGGTCTTTGCCGAGGAGCGAGCGCGGGCACGCTGGCAACGTTGGCGGCTGAAGGCCTCCGTGGCGTTGCAGTTGGTCATGGTGGCGCTCGTAGTGCTGGCGATGGCCGACCCACAGATCCCGCGGCCACAACGGTTGGTGCTGATCGTAGACAATGCGGCCCACATGGACGCCACGGACGTGCAGCCTTCGCGGCTGGCCGTGGCCAAGGAGGTGGCCGCACGGCTGATTGCCGGCCTGCACGGCTACGATCAGATGGCCCTGCTGTCGGCAGCCGCGGGACCGGCGGTGCGCTGCACGTGGACGAGCGACCAGGCCGCCTTGCGGGAAGCGGTGGAATCGATCGGTGGCATGGATGCGCCTTCCCGGATGACAACCGCCGTGGCGTTGGCCCGCCGCATGACGGCCGCCGACGCGGCAGCGCGGATCGTGATCCTCAGCGACGCATGTTGCGCCGATGCGGTGGAATTGGCCGGCCAGCCGGGCGTCCAATGGCTCCGCGTTGGCACGGCGGCCCCCAACGCGGCCATCACGCAAGTGGCGGCAAGGCGGACCGTTGCCGATCCCCGCGTCTGCGAAGTGTTGGCCGAAGTGCGCAACTTCTCGGACCAGCCGCTGGCGGGCCGCTTGCTGACCGTTTTGGACGGCAAGCCGCTGCAAACGGTTCCGCTCCATGTGGCCGCCAATGGCCGCTGGCAGCGGGTCTTTCAAGTCACCACGGCGACGGCGGGACGATGGTCCGCCCGGCTCGAACCGACTGACGTCCTGCCGGCCGACAACGAGGTTGCGCTACAATTGCCGGGCACCGCGCGAAGCGTGGTCGTGGCACCCGGCGAGCACGATCTTCGCGTGCCCGGCCAGGTGGGGATCGATGCGACAGGCGTCGTCATCGGGCGGCCGTGGCCGCCGCTGTGGATGTTCTTGGTGGCGGCGGCCACCCTGTTGTGTGCGGCCGAATGGTGTCTCTATCAACGACGGTGGACAAGCTGACATGGGCATGGGGACCGTGCAACTGCTGACGATGGGACACCCCTGGTGGCTGGCGGCGCTGGCCGTCCTGCCGGTGCTGCTTTACTACTGGCGGCGCAGCCTGGTTCATTTCCCGCGGCGAAGGCGTCTCGTCTCGTTGGCGGTGCGCATCGTGCTGGTCGCCCTTTTGGTGCTCGTGTTGTGCGGCGTCACCTGGACCTACCGCAGCGCGCAGCAATTCGTCGTGCTGGCGGTCGACCAGAGCCGCAGCGTCGCCGGCGATTCCGGCAAGATTGCCAAAACATTCGGCGAGGAGGCCGCAGGGCAGCAGGACCACCCGCGCACGGTCTATCTGCCCTTTGCGGCCGCGCCGGGCGAGATTGCGACGGAGCTCGCCGATTCGCCCGGCAGCGCGGCGTCCGCGGCCGGCGATGCGGCGACCAATCTGGCCGCGGCCATCCGTGCGGCCCGGGCGGCCATTCCCGCCGATTACGTGCCCCAGATCGTGCTTTTCTCCGATGGGAATCAAACCGACGAAGATGCCCTGTCGGCCGCGCGGGCCGCGGGCGTGCCCGTTTCCACGGTGCCGCTGCCCACGGTCGAACCGGAAGTGTACATTGCCGGCGTGGATGCTCCCACACGCGTGCGGGAAGGCCAGCCTTTTACGGTCGGCGTCACGGTCCAGTCCACGCACGACGGCGACGGCGTGGTCGAGATCCACGAGCGCGGCGCGCGCCCGGTTATTCACCAGCGTCAGCACGTCCACAAAGGCGAGAACCATTGGCGATTCCCCTTGCTGGCG
>CAYYBU010000418.1:0-4004 GCA_964469945.1 uncultured Planctomycetaceae bacterium | reverse complement strand
TAGGCGCCCTTGCTTTCGCGCATCAGCCGCGGAATATCGACGCCGGCCGGACACTCCAGCCGGCAGGCATGGCAATGCACGCACAGGTCGGCGACCAGCTTGAACTCGTCGCTGGTCAGCCGGCTCAACTCCACGCTGCGGGTGAGGATGCCGCGAATCAGGTTGGCCTTGGCGCGCGGCGACGCCTCTTCGGCCGGGGCAAAGCGGAAAATCGGGCACATCCGTACCTGCGGCGACTGCGAACGGCATTCGCCGCAACGGTTGCAGGCCGCCGTGATGTCGATCACCCGCGACGGATCCCAATTCAGTTGCAGCTCGATCAGGTCGCGCAACTTGGGCGACTCGGCGTCGGCCAGCGATACCGCCGATGGCGGCGGAGCCGGCGGCGCCGCGCTGAGCGACGGTCGCAAGTGACGCGTCAATTGCTCGCCGTCCCCGCCGACGATCTTGCCCGGATTGAGGATGTTGTCGGGATCGAAAATCTGCTTGACCTGCCGCAACACGTCGTAGAGCGGGCCGATCTGCCGCGCCAGGAACGACGTGCGGCTCAGGCCATAGGCGTGTTCACCGCTGATGGTCCCGCCGGCGTCGAGGACTTCCTGGTAAAGTTCTTCGGCCATGTACCGCATCCGCCGCACGTCGGCCGCATCGTCGAGGTCCAAAAAGGGCTGGAGGTGGATCTGCCCGTGGCCCGCATGGCAAAGCAGCGAAGCGGTGACCTCTTGGCGCTTCAACACGTTCTGCATGCGCACGAGGAAATTGGGCAGCATGTCCGGCGGCACGGCCATGTCTTCCACGACCGGCACGGGGCGACTCGATCCCTTCACCCGATACAACAACGGCTGGCTTTTATGGGCGAGCCGCCAGAACAGGTCGGTCTCCTCCTGGTCGACGGCCTGGCGGGCGCCGAAGGCCAGCCGTTTCTGCTGGCGGATGTCATCGATCACGCGGTGCATGCGATCGCGGATTTCGACCGGGTCGTCGCCCTCGTATTCGACCAGGAGCAGGGCCTCGGTTTCCGGCGGGATGAGCAGGTCGAAGCGAACTTCGCTCTCCCGTGCCAGGCTGAGGTGGCGGCGATCCATCAATTCGCAGGCCGACGGTTGCGTGGGAAGCACCTCGGCGGCGGCACGGGAGGCCTTTTCGAGGCTTTCGCAGAGCAGCAACGCCACGCCGCGATGCCGCGGCAGGGCCTGCGTGGCCAAGGTGGCCTCCGTGACCAAGGCCAGCGTCCCCTCCGAGCCGACCAGCAAGCCGCCCAGATCGAGCGCATCGGTGCTGAGCACGTCGGCCAGGTTGTAGCCGCAGCGGATCAGTGGGCCGCGAGGTTGATGCTCCCGGATCACGGTCGCCTGTTCGGTCAACAGTGTGGCCAGGCGATTGACCAACTCGCGTTTGCGCGGATTCGGATCCGTGCTGACGCCGCCGACCAGCGGCGCCCGATCGCACTCCAACAACTGGCCATCGGCCAAGACGACCTGCAGGCTGCGGACGTGCCGCCGTACCGAACCGTACTTCAACCAACGACTGCCGGAGGCGTCCACGGCGATCATGCTGCCCACGGTGGTGACGGCGCTGGTGGCCGGATCGGGACCGAAGACGCGGCCCCGCGGCCGCAAATGCGCATTGAGCCGCTCGTGGACGATGCCCGGTTGCACGCGGATCGACTCCGCGTCGGTAGAGAGGACGCGGCGAAGAAACTTGGAAAAATCGATCACCAATCCCGGGCCGAGCGATTCGCCGGCGACGCCGCTGCCGGCGCCGCGGGCGTGCAGGGAAATGTGTTTTTCCGCCGCGTACTGCGCGCAGGCGACTACGTCGCCCGTCGAACGGGGACGAATGACCGCCAGGGGCTTGATGTCATAGATGCTGGCGTCGGTGGCGTAAAGCTGCAAAAAGATGTCGTCGCAACGCACGTCGCCGCCGATCAAGCCGCGCAGATCGTCCTGGATTCGCTCACGCTGTTGGCTGAATTGGTCCACCACTAGCGATGGTTTCCATAAATGAGGGTCATCAGTTCGGCGCGCGTGGAAGAACCGGTGCGGAAGACGCCCTTCATGGCCGAGGTGACGCACAGACTGCCCGGCTTGCGAATGCCGCGGATCGTCATGCAGGTGTGGATGGCCTCGATCACCACGGCCACTCCCTTGGCGTGCAACTCCTCGACCAGCAGATCGGCGATCTGCTCGGTCATGCGCTCCTGGACCTGCGGGCGGCGGGCTACCTCCTCGACGACGCGCGCCAGCTTGCTCAGGCCGACCACGCGGCCGCCGGGAAGATAGGCGACGTGGGCCTTTCCCATGAAGGGCAACATGTGGTGCTCGCACATGCTGTTGAAACTGATGTCGCGCACCAGCACCACTTCGTCGCACTTTTCGGTGAAGAACTGCCGCAGGTGGCGGCGGGGATCTTCGTGCAATCCGGCGAACAACTCGGCGTACATGCGGGCGACGCGCGCCGGAGTCTCCCGGAGCCCCTCGCGGTCGGGATCTTCGCCGACCGCCGCGAGGATCTCGCGGACCGCCCGTTCGATCCGCGCATGGTCCACGCCGCCGCAGGGGCCAGCCGCCGCGGGCCGGCCGTTCTCGTCGGGCTCATCATGTTCGAGCGTCTTACCCCTCTTGCCAACCGATGCCATGCGCGCATACCTCCTTCGGGGACAGCTAATCGTTCATCTTAAAGGCTGGGACCGAGCCGGTCAAGTCGCTGCTGGTGCAGTAAGGATCGGCAAAAAAATAATCTCCGCAAATCGTAGGTCAGGCTGTGCCTGACGCCCCGAACTGTCAGGCGTAGCCTGACCTACGGGGGACCGGTCCGTCCGTCCAAGTCCGGAAGTTATTATTCGGCCGATCCTAACAGAGGATTGGGGCCCCATGTTCCGGGCCGACTTGGTCCGTAACCGTTTGCAGGGCGGGGAAGAAACGGCACACGGAGTGTGCCGGATACATTGTCTAGTTGGCGCTGAACTGCGGCGGGAAGGCGGCAGTGCCCGTTTTGCCCGGCTGCCGGTCGGCCGCAGCCGCGGACAGGTGGTCCAACAGCAATTCCGTGCGGCGATGCACGTTGCACTCGGCCAACAACGCTTCCTTGGCGTCGACGTCGATGTCCAACATGTAGCCGATCACGTCGGTCAAAATCCCCAACGGGACGTCGCTGCCAAGGATCTGGTCCAATTGCTCCTGCGCCTCGGGCAGCATGGGGAGAATTTTCAAGAACGCCTGGCGCAGGCGGCGCTGCAAAACCGCCAACTCGGCCGCCTCCTGCAAGGGATAGCAGTCGTCGCAGATTTCCACGCGGGCTTCGCGGAAACTCCGCGCCGGTTCCAATTCCTCGAGCAACTGCACGCGGGAAAGCCCCAGCAACAGCACGTTGAAGGTGCCGTCATCGAGGCGGTGACAGGTGGTGATGCGTCCCAGGCACGCCACCGGGCGCAGCGGCGGACGACCGTCGTACTGCGGCTGCCACCCGGGCGCCAATAGGGCCATGGCGATAAGCCGGTCACCGGCCAAGGCATCTTCCAACAACTCGCGGTAGCGGGGCTCGAAAACGTGCAACGGCTGCATCACGTGGGGGAACAAGACGAGGTTGGGAAGCGGAAACAGCCGCGCTTTGCCCGCGAAATCCTGGAACGAGAAGGACAAATCTTCAAAGCTGGCCATGATGAACGATCCGCCGCGGGATGCACGATCGTCGGAAAGGTTGCTCTCGCAACCCACTGAAAAAGACCGAACGGGGCCCGTTCAAGGGGCTGATGGATTATAGGCTGCCCGCGGGAGAAGCCAAGCGCATTATGGCCTGGGGGGCCTTTTTCCGCCCCTGTGAGCCCGGGACCCGCCGCGGGCGGTCCCTTGGTAACCGTTCACGGGGCGGGGAAGAAGGGGCCAGGTCCATGTTTTCGGACTGCGTCATTCCTGCAAATCACGCTCCGTGGCCGAAAAATGGGGACTGTCCCAATCCTGTTCGGCACGATTATTGCATAAGTACCAAGCGAAGCCAAGTCCGAC
>CAYYBU010000417.1:0-4009 GCA_964469945.1 uncultured Planctomycetaceae bacterium | reverse complement strand
TCTCCGGGATGGTCCATGATTGACCACGAACTCCATTCCATTCTTGATCGCTCGTAATGATCCCTCGTTATGTGGGCCGTTCCATCGGCATCCGTTGGCACTTCCCCGAGCGGAAAGCCCCGCTTGGCATGAATGTTGAGGCCGCTTGCCCGAACCACGTCGCCAAGCGGATCTGCCAGCCGCACGATAATCTCGGACGGAAACTCGAAGTGGGCGAGTTTGTCGGTGTCGAGCATCAGCGCGTGGCCGCACGATGGGCAAATCACTTCGGCGCCAAAGTCCGACGACCTGACCTTGAACAGGTGGCAACAAGATGGACAGCGGCATTCCATAAAGCAAGGACCTATGCCCCGCCGTTGTGTTCTACTCGTCGAACGTCGCAATCGGTTGCCCCGTCACCGCGGCGTAAAGCACGTCCGGGTCCAAGTCGGCGCCGCCGGGCCAGCAGATCGTGCCCAACTCGGCGTTCACGCTCATGCGGGCGAACTCGGCCGGATCGCGCAATGCCGCAAAGACGCCCTCGAAACGAATGAGCCGGCCGAGGTCGACAACCCCCTCGACGCCGTCCTCGAATCGCAGATACGCCTGATAGGTGTCCAACGGTCGCGCTTCCACAATGTCCTTCAGCATCATATTCACTCCAAGGGATCGATCCACTCCAAGGGCAACTCCTGCCGTGTTCGTTCCCAATTCTGTTCTAGTTCGGTCCTGCGCAAGGCGGCCCATTCTAGGACGAGTCCCATAACCCTTGGCGCAAGGCGCCCCTCCAGAACCGTCAGTTTGTCGATTGAAATCAGCGCCTTCTGGTTGCCATAACGGACATGGAAATGCGGCGGCGCATGATCGTGGTAGTACATGCCGATGACGACACCGAAGAAGCGGCTGATTTCCGGCATCGAATCGCCTCCAAAGCTTTACCTTTCACGTACGTCGGCACATAACCTATTTTACCCTCTTTCGAGCAGCTCGAAAAGACGGCACAGTGGAGGCGTGCGGGCTCGTTTACAAGCCCCTCCCAAAAACATCCGTGTCGAATCCGTGTTCATCCGTGGCTAAGTCCCTTATGGCTTGTTCAGCTTCCCGCGCACGATTTTCTTGCAGGCCGGCCGCGGTACGGTATGTTTGAATAGACACGGTTTTCTCTCTTCCGTTGGCGCTCTTTGCCAAGTGTGGCAGCAATGGGGCATTCTGCGACGAAATGCTTCGCTCGGTCCTCGCGCGCTTCTCGCGCGGGCATGGTGCAGACCACAATCCACCTCCCGGCCCCAGTGGATTGTCGAAGCGATCTCGTCGGAAGGCATCGCTAGACCACTGTTTTTGGGAGACGCTTCGTACACCTTCGCCACCAACACCTGGAGTTTCGGCGGTTCCGCCTCCGTGGTGGGCTACGTCAAAGGTTATGCCGAGGCCACCGCCTGGCCGCTGAAGGGCGAGGTCTACCTTCAGGGCAACATCGGCGCCAGCGCGGCGATCAATCCCGCCAGCGGCATAGCGACGGCCAATCTCTCGGTGGTCGGCTCCGTCGGCGCCGACGCCCAGATCCAGAGCCTCTTCGGCGGCTGGACGACCATCGCCAGCACCTCGCGAAATCTCGGCTCGTGGCAGTCCAGCGCCACGGTGAACGTCGGCACGTGGCTGGAGTCGGCAGTCGGCGGCGCCGTTGCCACCGAGCAGGCGGCCGCGGTCGCCGCGTCTTCCGCCGCCACCGTCGGCGCCGCGCTGCCGACGGCGTCGGCCGTCAATGTCGCCGCGGCAACGCCGGCCGCCCCGGTCAGTTCGACCCCGGCAACGAGCGTCGTACCGACGGCGTCATCGGCCGTGAACCTCGGCACGTCGGTGTCCTCGGGCGCCGGCGCCACGGTCACGGCCAACGCGAGGGCAGGGAGCGACGCCTCCGTGCAGGCGGCCGCGCTGGCACAGTTCCTCAGCACGAGCCCGTTGACGGCGGCCTACCTGGCTGCTTGAAAGAAATGGTTCATCCGGTATTTCCGGGGAAATCCGCCCGTCCGGTGCGATGAGCGGGAGGTGGAAACGGAGCACGGCGTGCGACTCATGAGACACAAACGGGGAAGCCCTGAAACAGAGTACGTCGAAGCCTACCTCACCGTACCACCTCCCGGCTCTATCCTTTGCCGGTGCTGACGTCAGACGTGCTCCGCTTGCTCTTCACTTTTCCCGCCGCGGACTTGTCCGACTCCACGTATAGCGTGTCGGGGCAGATATCCTGCTCGTGCGGCCAAACCACGGTGCCGCCCTCGACGCGCACTTGCCGAAAGTAGGCTTCTTCCTGCAACTCACGGAACACGCCGAACTCCAGCAAGGGCCGGCAGTCGAAGACGGCCTGCTCGCCGTTGGCGAAGGTGAGGAGCAAGCGGTGCCCGGCTGCGGGTCGCACGCGGCTGACTCTTGGATACATGGGTCACCTCAACGGTTCGATCCTGTAGGGTTGCTGGCCGCTGACCACAAGTTCCCAATCGGCCGCCAGCTCGTCCCTGTGGATTTCAATCCATGCCAACAACAGCCGCATTTTCGCCGGCGGAAGTCGTCCTTCGAGCACCTTCCCGTCGCTTATCGCGACGACAACCTCGTGCTCCTGATATTTGGCATGGACGTGGGCTTTCTTGTGCCGCTTGTTGTCCAGGAAGTACAGCGACACGATGATGCCATAGAACATGGAAACTACTGGCATGTTCGATCTCTCCCCGTTTGGGCACGCGGCGTCAGTGCAGGTGAGGGTTGATGGCTTCGGCTGACCTGCCCTACACACGTTCAAGTATAAGCAAGCCGGCGCGAACCTGCAACTCAGGGCTTGTCTCTTGCAGGACAATGCTCGGGGCGTTAGTATGACGCAGGTGGAAATCGATTTTTGAGGCAAATTCTCTGATGTGGGGTTTCACCATGCCTGTCCGTACCGCCATTTGGAAAGTCTCGGGCCAGCCCGAGCGGCTCGCCGAGTCGTCGTTGGACAATGAGCACCTCCTCGAAGATATGATCGTCGCCGCCCCTCGTCTGTTGTCCGACGAGTGGATGCTGATTGGGAGGCAGGAGGACACCGGCTTCGGCGGACGCATTGACCTGTTGGCTATTGCTCCCGACGGTTCGCTTGTGTTGATCGAACTGAAACGCGACCGGACCCCGCGCGAGGTGGTAGCGCAGGCGTTGGATTACGCCTCGTGGGTTGAGAAACTCCGGGCCGAGGACATCGCCGCCATCTACGGGCGTTTCGCGCCGTCTGGCAACCTGGCGCAGGATCTCCGCCAGCGCTTCGGGGATGGTTTCGACGAAGAGACGCTCAACCAGCGCCACCAGATCATCATCGTGGCGGCCTCACTCGACGACAGTACCGAACGCATCGTCGCCTACTTGAGCGAGCGCGACATCCCTATCAACGTGCTTTGCTTTCAAGTATTCGCCCACGGCGACGGGCAACTACTGAGCCGCGCATGGCTTATCGACCCAGTTCGGACTCAGGTGAGCGCTGCTGCGGCACCGGACGGTCCCAAGGAACCTTGGAACGGCGAATTCTACTGCAACTACGGTCACAGTGAGACCCGCTCGTGGGCGGAGGCGGTCCAATACGGCGTCATCTCTGCTGGTGGTGGCCCATTTTACACCAGGACGTTGCAGTTGCTCGGCCCCGGTGATCGTGTCTGGGTAAAGGTGCCTGGACGCGGCTTTGTGGGCGTCGGCCGCGTGACGGGCCGCGCGCAGCCCGCTACGGCTTTCAAGGTGGGGACGCCCGAGGGCGATGTTCCCGTGCTTAAGGTCGTCAAAGACGGCAGCTACCATCGCCAGTATCTCGATGACCCCGAGCGAATGGAATACTTCGTCCCGGTCCGCTGGCTGCAAACTGTGCCCCTGGAAGATGCTCTAAAGGGAATCGGTCTTTTTGGCAATCAGAATACCGTTTGCAAGCCTACTGCGCCGAAATGGCGCTACACGGTGGAGCGGCTAAGGACCCGCGTCAGAATAAGTTGAGCAAATATGGGAAGGCAAACAAGCGCAGCGC
>CAYYBU010000416.1:0-4009 GCA_964469945.1 uncultured Planctomycetaceae bacterium | reverse complement strand
CGGTGAAGAAGGCCGCCAGCCGTCCGGTGCCCAGGCTGCGGGCGGCCATCTCCAGACGCGGATCGACCGCCTGGAACGCCAAGCGGATCGCCCGCACCATCAACGGAAAACTGACCACCGCGGAGGCCAGCACGGCGCCGAGCCAGGTGAAGACGATCTTGATTCCCAGCCAGCCGGCCAGGAAGGCGCCGATCGGTCCGTGCGGAGCGAAAGCGATCAGCAACAGGTAGCCGGTCACCACGGGGGGCAGTACCAGCGGCAAGTCGATGACGACCTCCAGGAGCCATTTTCCCCAGAACGTGGCGCGCGCCAGCAAATAACTGATCGCCACGGCCAGCGGCAACCCGATCATGGCCGAGCAGACGCCCACCTGAAGGCTCAGTCGCAGGGCGCTGCATTCTTCCGCGGTCAAAAGGGCCAAGGGCAAACCTATTTCTTTCCGGCCGGCTCGGTCAGGATCTGGAAGCCGAACTTCTGGAACACCTTCAGCGCCGCCGGCGAACTCAAGTAGCGATAGAACGACTCCGCGGCCGTGCGGCCCTGGCCGTGTTTCAACAACAGCAGCGGATAGCGGATCGGCGGCGTGAGCGTGGCCGGCAATTCAAAGGCCACGCGGACCCGCTTGCTCACGGCCGCATCGGTAGCGTAGACCACGGCGGCCTCGGCAGCCCCCGTTTCCACGTAGCCCAGCGCGTGGCGGACGTCCGCGGCGGGCACGACCTTCTCCTTGAGCCGGCTCCACAATTCCAGCTTCGTCAAGGCGGCTTTGGCATACTTGCCGGCGGGCACGGCCTCAGGATCGCCCAGGGCCAAATGCTCGACCGCGGGCGCCAGCAGATCCTCGGCCTTGGCCAGCTTGAGCGGCGAATCGACCGGCGCCACCACCACGAGGCGGTTCCCCAACAGGTCCTTCCGCGCGGCCACGAGCCCCTTGCCGGCCACGTGATCGGCCCAGGCCGTATCGGCGGAAAGGAACAGGTCGGCATCGGCCCCATAGGCGATCTGCCGGGCCAGCGTCGACGATGCGGCATAACTGGCCTCGACCCGCACGCCCGCGGTCTTGCTGAACTCGGCGCGAATCTCGTCCAGGGCGTTGCTGGTGCTGGCCGCGGCGAAGACCAGAACGGTACGGTCGTCGCCGCGAGCGGCGAAACCGCAAGCGACGATTGCCGGCCACGCCAGACAGAGGATGCAGCGGCCGTTCATGGGTGCTATTCGGTCGCCAGCATGATGTTGCTGGCCTTGATGACGACAAACACTTCTTTGCCCTTGGTCAGTCCCAGGCTCTGGGCCGAGGTCGTGGTAATGACGGACACGATTTCCTGGCGGCCGGGCAACTGCACGATCACCTCGGCGCTGACCGGTCCCAGCGTGACTTGTTTCACTTTTCCTTTGAGCACGTTGCGGGCACTAAGCTTCATGGTAGACCTCCGCGGAGAAACGGTTGTGAATGATCCGGTACTGCTGAGACAATTATAGCAGGCATTCCAGGCGGCGAGACGGCGGCCGGCTGGGGACTGTCCCGATTTTTGTGGCAGGAGGCCACGGAAATGGGACTGTCCCCTTCGGTCGCACAACCGCGACAAAATTGTCGCGCCGCAGTGGTAGCACTGGTAGCGCTGGGTGCCACTGCTGGACAAGCCAGCAGTGGCACCCAACTCAGCCGTCGTTCACGCCTGACGTTCCGTAGCCGCGCGGGCGACCGACTCGATGGCAATGGCTGCCACCGCGGCGCCGTAGTCCAAGTCGATGTTGGCCATCGTGTCGTGGCTGTCGTGGTAGCCTTGGCGGTTGATGTCGTAGTTCTCCATGAACAAAACCACCGGCACGCCGGCATCGGAAAAAATCTGCCCGTCGGTGTTGTAGAGCGTGCTGCGCGGATTATAGATGGGGCGAATCTCGCCGTGCAACTGCGGGTGCAGGGCGATTTCGGGCAGCGTCGCGCCGTCGGCGCTGCGACGCCCGCGACTGCGGCCACGGCGCGGCCCGCGCCGGTTCCACTGCGGCGCCGCCGCATTCCAGAGCCGGTTGGCCTCGTGGGCCTGCTCGGCCAGCCACATCGCCTGCCGTCCCACGCCGGGGCAAAGCTGGAAGACATCGCGGTCGTGATCGTTGTTGTGCGCCACCATGTCCAGCACATAGACGCCTTCCACGCGGCTGCGGGAGAGGTCCTTCCAGCGGCCATCGGCCAGGCGGATCCGCAGCGTCCCTTCCACCAGGCTTTGGCAGAGATGCCGGGCACCCATGCAATCGGCGGGAAATTCTTCGCCGGTGAGGTGGACCAGCCAGATGTCGCAGGCCAAGCGGCCCTGCCGCGAGAGATCCAGGAAGATGGGGGCCGCCAGCATCAGGGCCGCCGTGGCCGAATGGTTGTCGTCCGCGCCGGCCGCCGCCAGCCGCGGACCGCCGCCCCCCTTCGTATAGCCGAAGAGGTCTTCCATGTAGGCCGTGTCGTAATGGTCGGCCATGACGACCGCCCGACGGCGGTTGCGGCCGGGAATCACCACCACCAGGTCGCGTTCGTAGGTCTTTTCCTGTTGGTTCTTCAGCCAGCCGCCCCACCAGGAAAAGGGAAAATCGGTCTGCCAGCGGAAGGGCAACTCGCCGACCACCGCGCGGCCGCTCATGTCCGCCCGCTCCACTGCCTGCCGATGATAGTCCAACAGGTAATCGCCCAACGCCTCCAGATCGCGGTGGTGATGCGGCAACCGTGCTTGCGTGGCCGGGTCTAGAACGCAATCGGCGTTGTCCTTGTTCGCGTAACGCCCGCCGGCCAAAAAGGCGATTGTCTTCCAATAGTCTTTCTCGAACGCCCGCCGGGCCGTGCGGGCAAAGGTGAGTGAATCGGGGGACTGTCCCAATTTTCGTCCGTCGTCTCCAGAGGAGGTGCCGACAATGGGACTGTCCCCTTTGTTCGCTCCTTTGTTCGTTTCGCCTTCCATGCCTGTCTCGACACATGCTCGCAACCGCTGGACCAACTTTCCGGCCGCCGCCGGGTCGCTGGCATGTTCGGGCAACGTGCGAAACCAATCCTCCAGCGATTTCTCCTTGGGCAACGTGAGCAACTGGCGGGCGAAGCTGACCGGCAGCGGACGTTCGCCCCGCAGTGCCCAGGTGTCGAGCAACTTGCGGGCGTTGATCATGATGCGATGGTAATGCGGCTCGTGAGTCTCCACCAGCAGGCGGACGGTTTCCTGGTGATCGGGGCGCTCGAGCAACCGCGGCCATAGTTCCACCGCCCGATCCAAGCGTCGCCGCGCGGTCGAATAGGCCGTCAGATAACCCAACGGCGCGTCGGGCAGCAATGCCGGCGTGCCGTCGGCCGTCAGGTACGCGACCAGCGGGCGGTGCCAAAACACCTCGTGACGCCCAAGCTGCATGGGCGGATACAGGAAGCGATAGCCGAAGAGGCCCCCCGCGGCCAACTGCCCGGCCGCTTGCGCCAATTGCGCGGCGCCCGCCCGGGGACCGTCCAGGAGCAAGCGGAACTCGTGCGTCCAGATTTCCGCGTTGCGGGCCATCGGTTTGCCATACAAACCGATGTCGTCGGGCTGGGCGCTGAACAGCACGTGGGCCACCTTATCCTCGCCAGCGAGCATGGCGGCCAGTTCGTCCTCGTGCCGATGGACGCGCGCCCAGCGGTGGGTGCGGCGATAGGTGCCGCGCAAGGGGCCGAAATCGGGATGCGGCGGCGGTCCGCCCGGCCGGGCTTCGTGCATCCAGCCCGATTGCGGAATACGCAGTCCCCACGGCGCCTCGTGGCGATGCAGGGAGTGCAGCAGCGGAATCTGCACCGCCCAGGGCAATTCTTCCCGCAGCTTCTGATAGGCCGGCGCCCCGAAGAACAACAGGCTGCCCGGGAAAGGCAGCAAGTGCAGGTCGCCGGCCACGTAGGCGCGCCGCACCGCGGCCGGCAGGCGGGTAAAGGGACAGAACGTCAGCAAGTAGCGGACGCCGCGCAGCGATTGCCCCGGCTTCCAGCGATAGGCGGCCGTCCAGGCGGGAAGCG
>CAYYBU010000415.1:0-4013 GCA_964469945.1 uncultured Planctomycetaceae bacterium | reverse complement strand
GCCGCTCTGCAAGAGGAGTCCAACCGATGACCGAACTCTCGCCGCGCATCGCCGTTTACCCGGGCTCGTTCGATCCCGTGACCTTGGGGCACCTCAACGTCATGGAGCGGGCGAGCCGGCTCTTCGATCGTTTGATTATCGGCGTCGGCGTCAACATTGAGAAGCAGACGCTGTTTGCGCCGCAGGAACGGGTGGAATTGATCCACGCCGCCGCCATGCACCTGAAGAACCTGGAAGTCCGCACTTTTTCCCGGCTGGCGGTGGAGTTCGTCAAGGAGTGTGGGGCCGCGGTCATGGTCCGCGGTGTGCGTCCCATCACCGACATTCCCGCGGAACTGACCATGATGATGGCCAACCGCCGCTTGGCACCCGAGGTGGAAACGCTCTTCATGATTGCCGATGGCGAGCTGGCGCACGTTTCCAGCTCGCTGATCAAGCAGATTGCCAGCGTGGCCAGCGACGCGGAATTGGCGCGATTCCTGCCCGCCAATGTGGTCCGCGCCGTGCGGCGAAAAATTGAGGAATTTGGGGCGGTGTAACGCGTGAATGCGCGCGGCCGAGCGTTTCTCCCCTCTCCCGTAAACGGGAGAGGGGCAGGGGGTGAGGGCGTTCGAGTTCTGCTCCCAGGCCAGCCCCTGTAGGGAACGCCCTGCGTGACGCTCCAGGCGCGGCCAGCAGGTCGAATCGCCACGGACGGCGTTCGCTGAGACATTCCAACAAGCCCATCCGCCGCAACTGGTTTGCAGAAAGTGGTTTAGGCTTATTCTTGCAGGAGCGGTGGGCCTGCCCGATGTTGCTCAACAGAAGCCGATTTTTCCGGGTTGGGGTGCCTCCGCTGCCGCCTGCTCTTGGCCGGCGGCGTGCGATCGGGACCGGAATTCCGCGTCGGGGAACCTTTTGTCAGCAAATTGCCAAGCAACAGAGCAGCCGACCAACATCGACGCAGTTGACCCCACCGGGGACGGCACGTGGACGACTGCCTCCGGCCGCGCCAGGGCGTCGGACGGAGTTTTCACGAAGGGTATCCTATCGCTACGGTCGTCCGACCGGCAAGCTCAAGAATTACGCCACTTTGCGCCGCTCCCTTGAAGCCCGAAGTGCGTCAATTCTTTTCCGACCCGGCGGCGCCGTTTTCCTTGTTGAGATAATGGCGCAGGTAGCGGGCGCGCTCGATGTTGCGGTCGGCCGTGCCCAACTCGCTGCCGCTCATCTTCTGCAAATGGGCCGGCTGGGTGTGGATGAACAGGTCGTTCACGTCGGGGATCTTCAGGTCCTGGATCAGTCCCAGGTTGACTCCCATGCGCACGCTGGAGAGCAGATGCATGGTCTCTTCGGAACTGATCGTCTGCGCCGTGCGGAGGATGCCGTAAGCGCGGCTGACGCGGTCGTGCAGGTTTTCGTGGCTCTCCTTGATGAGGAACTGGCGGGCCTGCCGTTCGTAGTCGATGATGACCGGCACGATGTCGCCCACCTGCTGGACGAGGTCCTCTTCGCTGCGCCCCAGCGTGATCTGGTTGCTGATCTGGTAGAAATCGCCCATCGCCTGCGAACCTTCGCCATAGAGGCCACGGACGGCGAGGCTGATCTTTTGCAGGCTGCGAAAGACCTTTTCGATCTGCCGCGTGATGACCAGGGCCGGCAAATGCAGCATCACGCTGACGCGCATGCCGGTGCCCACGTTGGTGGGGCAGGCGGTCAGGTAGCCCAAATGCTCGTGAAACGCGTAGGTCACCTTTTCCTCGATGAGGTCGTCGATGCGGTTGATCTGCTCCCAGACGCTGTGCAGGTTCAGCCCGCTCTCCATGACCTGCATGCGGAGGTGGTCCTCCTCGTTGATCATGAGACTGAATTTCTCGGTGCGGTCGATGGCTACGGCCCGGGCGCCCTGGCTTTCGGCATGTTCGCGGCTGATCAAGTGCCGCTCGACGAGGAACTGCCGATCGACGCCTTCCAACTCGTCGACGGCCACGTAAAGCAGTTCGCCGGAGGTGTTGATGTGCAGGACGCACTCGCGCATGAGGCGTTCGATCTGCGCGCGATCCTGCGGCGTGGCCCGGCTGATGAAGGGGAATTCGGCCAGGTTGCGCGCCAAGCGGATGCGGCTGCTGATGACAATGTCAGCCTCGGGCCCGGTGCCCCGGAGCCATTCACCACTGCTTTGTGCGAGTTCGTTCAGTTCCACGGCCACCATCCCCCTCAGGGGGTTTGCTCAGTCTCGATGCGGCGGATCTCGTCGCGGAGTTCCGAGGCATGTTCGTAGTTTTCGCTTTCGATCGCTTCTTTCATCTCGCGGCGGAGCCGGATCAATTGGGTGCGCCGCTCGCTGCCGGCGGAATTGTGCCGCGGCCGCTTGCCGACGTGCTCGCTTTCGCCATGGACGTTCAGAATTAGCGGCTCCAGTTGCGTCTTGAAGACCACGTAGTCGTGCGGGCAACCTAAACGCCCTTGGCTGCGGAACTCGAAGAAGGTGATGCCGCAAACCGGACATGCCTGCTGGTCCAGGTGTGCCAACTCCTCGGCGGTCTGTCCGACGGCCATCTGCTGGGCCATTTGCTGCGCCAGCGCCGCCGCCATGCTGCCCGCACTGGCCGGCTCGCTGGCCGAGGAGGTTAGGTACTGCCGCGCGTGGTCTTCGCACAAGTGCAACTCTTGCGGCTTGCCGCCGGTCAATTCCGTAATATGGAACGTCGCCGGCTTTTCACATTGTTGACATTTCATGAAGAATTTCCCGCAACGGTCCACCGCCCACAGGATTGTAACGCTGCCGCAAAGGGGAGTCAATCGGATCGGAACGCAATGTGCAGGAGTGTCGCACGGCCGAAGCGTTGCGGGCCGGGGCCGGCGATGGTAAGCTTATGGCCAGATCGTTGCGTATCCTCGATATTTTTTTGACATGGCCGCCCCTCCTTCCATGTTAGCAGAATCCATGACCGCCATCGCTGCTGCCCATTATCCGGACTTGAAGACCTTCCAGGAGTTGGCCCAGGGGGCCACGATGGTGCCCGTCTATCGCCGCCTGACCAGCGACTCCCTCACCCCGGTCAGTGCCTTTCACAAGCTCGACGCCGGCCGCTGCGCCTGCCTGTTCGAGAGCGTTGTCGGCGGCGAGAAGGTGGGCCGCTACAGTTTCCTGGCCACCGAACCGTTCTTCGAGATCGAAGCCTCCGGCCGCCGCGTCACGACGAACGCTTATTCGGGCGTGTCGGTCTCGGGCGTTCCCACCCTGGTGACGCGGCAATTCGAGTGCGACAATCCGCTGGGGGAGTTGCAGCGGCAGGTCGAGGCCATTCGGGCAGTCCATCTGCCGGAACTGCCCCCATTTTGTAGCGGTGCCGTGGGCTACGCGGGCTACGACACGGTGCGTTATTTCGAGCGGCTGCCCCATGCCCCTCCGGACGACCGGCACGTGCCCGACATGGCCTTCGCCTTCTACGATCAGATGGTGGTGTTCGATCATGTCTCGAAGGTGATTGTCGTGGTGGCCATGGCCCGCTTGGACAAGCCGGGCATCAGCGCGGAGGCTGCCTACGACGACGCCCGGCGGCGCGTCGATTTGTTGGTCAACCAGCTTTTTTCGCCCGGCAGCAGTCTGCAACCGCGGGATGTCTGTCTGGGCGGCGACGTGCGGCTGTCCTACCAATCGAATTTCACCCAGGCGCAGTTCGAGCAGGCCGTGGAGAAATGCGTCGAGTACATCCGTGCCGGCGACATCTTCCAGGTCGTCCTCAGCCAACGGCTGGAAGTGCCGCTGACCGCCCATCCGTTCGAGATCTATCGCAGCCTGCGGGTGGTCAACCCCAGCCCGTTCATGTTCTATGTCCGCACGCCCAGCGTGACCCTGGTGGGCAGCTCGCCGGAAGTGATGGTGCGCGTGGTCGATGGCCATGTGACGGTGCGGCCCTTGGCGGGCACGCGGCCGCGCGGCGCCAGCGAGGCCGAAGACGTCCGCCTGGGGGAAGAACTGCTGGCCGATCCCAAGGAACGGGCCGAGCACGTGATGCTGGTCGATCTGG
>CAYYBU010000414.1:0-4015 GCA_964469945.1 uncultured Planctomycetaceae bacterium | reverse complement strand
CACAGGGGTGCGAGCAGCTACCGGCCGAGGGAATCGGCACCGGCATGCAGGAGATCACGAAGATGGCCGAGCCGATCATGGCCACCATGAGCATGAATCGCGGGTCGCTGCGCCGGCGGCGGTCGATCGTGGCCAGTCCCCAGTACAAGAAAGGCGCGGCCACGAGAAACCACAGCCCGGCCCACTGCATGGGCAGCACCCCCTCGGTGATGTGCATGGCCTGCGCCGGCGCCGGCCACAAGGCGATTCCCAGCAGGAAGACCATCGCAACGGCGAAAGGTTTTTTACGCACGACACTTACTCCTCTGTTGAAACGGGGGGGGCCACCATCGACACAGTATTCAACCATCCTCTTCCAACATGGCCAGCGCATTGACGGCTGCGGCCGCCACCGGACTTCCTCCCCGCGCGCTGGTATTGGTGATGTAACACAAATCGCTTTCCAGCAGGGCCAGTTTCGCCTCGCGGGCGCCGACCAGCCCGACCGGCAACCCCACGACCAAAGCCGGCCGCGGTCCACCGTTGCGGCCGATCTCCATCAGTTTCCACAACGCCGTCGGCGCGTTGCCCACGGCGACGATGGCCCCTTCCAACCGCGGCACGAACCGTTCCATAGCGGCAGCCGCCCGGGTGCAGTGATTCTCCGCGGCCAAGGCGATCGTCTCTTCGCGGTCGATCTCGCAGAGCACTTCATTGCGGACCTTGGTGATGCCGGCTTGCAGCATCCGCACGTCGCACAGGATCGGTCGCCCCGCCGCTAGGGCTTCCCGGCCGCGCCGCAGGGCCTCGGGATGGATTCGCAGCGACCGGGCGAAGGAGAAATCGGCCGTGGCATGGACGATCCGCTCGACGATCTTGCGGCCGGCCGCGTCGCCGGATGTTGTCTCCCTAAGTTGCTGGCGGATGATCTGATAGCTCCGCCGTTCGATCTCCGGGCCCAACGTGGGCAGTGCGGCCGGTGCGGCGGCCAACGCCATCAGCCGCTCGACCACGACGTCCTCCACGGCCGGATCATTTTCCAACGTCGGCAATACATCGAGCACGATGTCGGGAAACCGTCGGCGGCACTCATCGAGCAAGGCCGGAATGTCGTGGCTCACGTGCTGCCCCTCATAAAGAAAATAGGGCATCAGCACGATTCGTCGCACACCGCGGGCGGCCAACTCCGCCACGCGATCGGGAATGTTCGGCCGGGTAATGGAAAAGAACGTAGGCAGCACGTCTTCCATACCCAGCCGCGCCGCGATCCGCCCCACCAAGGCGATGAACCCCTGATTGGCTTCCGCCCGCGGACTGCCGTGACTGACGACCAGAATGCCCAAGCTCTGCCGGGTATCGTTCATGAAACTTCTCCGCAACGGGCAAGGAAATGGGCCACGGCCTGTGGGCGAGAGGCCCAATGCAGATGCACGTAGCTGGCCAACAGGCGGCCTTTACAAAAGCCTTCGGTCGTGGCCGCGTCGTCGCGGCGGCGCCGCATCGAATAGGCCGGCTGCCAGCCATCGCAGCCGCGGCCATCGGCCACGATCGTGGAATAGTGGAACTCATGGCCGCGGCACGTCTGACCGGTGCTACCCCACAGCGAATCACTGGCGAGCGCGACTTCGGCGTAGCCCAAGGTCTTGAGGCTCTTGCACATGAGCGTATCGATCGGCAGTACGCCGGCCAGCGGGAACCGCGCGCCATCGAGCGTTTGGAGCGAGTTGCCCAGGTACATCAGCCCGCCGCATTCCGCGTAGATGGCCCGCCCCGCGGCGGCAAAGCGGCCGAGTGCGGCGAGCATGGCCGTATTGGCCGACAATCGGGCGGCATGTAGTTCCGGATAACCGCCGCCAAGGTACAGACCGTCGAGCTCCTCGGGCAGCGCCGCATCGGTCAACGGCGAGAACGGCACCAGCGTGGCCCCGCCGCGTTGAAACGCTTCCAAGTTATCGGGATAGTAGAAGTGAAAGGCATCGTCGCGGGCGATGCCCAGCCGCACCTGTGCCATCGGCGCGGGTACCACTGGCTCCGCCAGTGCCGACGAGTGTAAGGGCATCGCTTCACGGGCCAGTTTCAGCAGCGTTTTCAGGTCCAGGTGTTGCACGCAGGCGTCGGCCAACAGATCGAGGGTCTGCTCGTTCAGGCCGCCGTGGTCCGCGGTGACCAGGCCCAGGTGTCGGCTTTGCAGGGGCGGCAGCGCGCCGCGCGGAACGGCACCCAACAGCGGCGGCAGCGCCGCGCCGGCCAGGGCATCGGCCAACCAGGCCTTGTGACGCGGCGAGCCCGCCTGATTGGCAATCACGCCGGCCACGCACACCCCGGGCTCGAATTCGGCAAACCCCTTCACGGTCGCCGCCAGACTGCGGGCGACGCCGTGGACGCCTACGACCAGCACGACCGGCGCGGCCAGCAAGCGGGCGATTTCGGCCGTGCTGCCTTCAAGCGCGGTGGGCGATGCGCCGTCGAACAGGCCCATGACACCCTCGATAACGGCCAGGTCGGCGCCGGCGCTGGCCCGGGTGAACAACTGCCGCACATAGTCCGGGGAACTCATCCAGGCGTCGAGGTTGTAACACGTTCGCCCCGACGCGCGGGCCAAGTAAGTCGGATCGAGAAAATCGGGGCCCACCTTGAAGGTTTGCACGCGGAGCCCTTCGCGGGTCAGGCTACGCACCAGTCCCAAGGCCAGCGACGTCTTGCCGATGCCGCTGCCGGTGCCTGCGATCACCAATCTGGGGCAACTCGTCGTCATGCCGCCGCGCTCCAGACGTGCCAAAAGTGAACGGCTCCCAAGCGCAACGAAAGGCCGCCGGCCAGGAACAAGGCCGTTGTGGTCCACATCAGCGCGTTGGCCGTGCGGATATGCCGCGGCGCAAGCGGCACCAGGGCATCGCCGAGCGTGGGCTGCTGAAGCGGTTGGCCCTGGTAGTAATTCAATCCGCCCAATTGCACTCCCAAGGCGCCGGCCACGGCGGCCTCGGCCAGCCCGGCGTTGGGGCTGCGATGTTTCCGCCGATCGCGGAGCAGAATGCGGACCGCCTGCCCGGCACGCTGCCGCAACAGCAGAGCCGCCAGGCAAAGCAGCGGGGCCGTCAGCCGTGCGGGCAGATAATTGGCGCAGTCGTCGATCCTGGCGGCCGCCCAGCCGAACTGCGCATAACGCTCGTTCTGATGCCCGAACATGGAATCGAGCGTGTTGATGGCGCGATAGACCATCGCACCCACCGGCCCCGCAACCACGGCAAACAGCAACGGCGCGGTGACGCCGTCGACGGTGCTCTCGGCCACGCTTTCCACGGTCGCCCGCACTACGCCCGACTCGTCGAGCCGATCGGTGTCGCGACCCACGATGCGGGCCACGCGGCGGCGGGCCTCGACCAAGTCGCCGGCCGCCAGCGGACGGAACACGGCCGTGCTGTGCCGGGCCAGGTCGCGGGCGGCAATGGTCGTGTAGATCACCACAATGGCGGCCACGTCGGCGGCGATGGGGCTTAACAAGCCCGCCAACCGAATGACACCCCAAGCGGCGGCGCCGGCCGCGGTATAAACGAGCAGAGCGACGATCAGGCCAGCCAGCTTCGGACTGCCAACGACCTCGCGGGCGAGCCGTTCCAGCAGCGCAGCCAAGCGGCCGATGGCCCGCACCGGATGCGGCCACCAGCGCGGGTCGCCCAGCACCAGGTCGAGTGCTACCGCGGCGAGGATTTGATATTCCAGCTTCATCATAATCCCATCAGACGATAAATCGCCCGCATGTAGAGGTTCCGTCGCACCACGTCGGCCAGACGATCCAGGGCCGGCTCGATCGTATAAGGGGCGATGACGCGACCGAGCGGCGCAAGGCCGCAATGAACGCGCAGGTGGTCGATGAACCAGCGGCGAAACGCATCCGCATCGAACACGCCGTGTAGGTAGGTGCCCCAGACCCGGCACTGGGCGTTGCCGGCGCCGACGACCCGGCCGTCCGCGGCGATGAACGTTGCGGCGGCGTCGCCATGGTCGGTCCGGCCATGATGGATCTCATAGCCGGCCA
>CAYYBU010000413.1:0-4019 GCA_964469945.1 uncultured Planctomycetaceae bacterium | reverse complement strand
CAGATACGGCTGCCGCTGATCGGTCCGATTTTTGCGCCCAGCCGGGTGGGGGTGAAATATGCGTCGGGGGTTTTTCATGCCCCGCCCACGATCATGCACGTGACCCGCGGCATTTCCGGCGAGTTGCCCTTTCGCTGGAACTGCGCGCCGGAGATGGCGCATCTGGTATTGCACGCCCAGAAGCCGAGCGCGCCGCAACCTTGAGCCCGGATTATTCACGCCCGCATGGAAGCCTGAAGCGCAAGCGAGGGCCAGACAACAGGTTGTCCTCGCTTGCGCTTCAGGCTTCAAGTCCGAAGCAAAGGGGTCAGGTCCATGTTTTCGGACAAGGTTTTGTCCGAACAACCGGGCGTTCGAGCCGAAAAATGGACCGGACCCCGACTTTGCAGTTCCCGCGGCGGCCCGTGGCCACGCTTGACGGCGGCGGCCGGGGATTCTATCATTAAATCCTTTAGTCCAAAGAGTTTCCGCTGACATGGCCACCAATATCCAGCAACTCCGCAACATCGGCATCATTGCCCACATCGACGCCGGCAAGACCACCGTCACCGAGCGGATGTTGTACTATAGCGGCTTCAGCCACCGCGTCGGCCAGGTCGACAAGGGCACCACGGTGACCGACTCCGATCACCTGGAACAGGAACACGGCGTGACCATCCAGGCGGCTTGCGTCACCTTTCCCTGGCACGACGTCACCATCAACCTCATCGACACGCCCGGCCACGTCGATTTCACCGCCGAGGTGGAACGCAGCCTGCGCGTGCTCGACGGCGGCGTGGTCGTGTTCAGCGCCCGCGAAGGCGTCGAGGCGCAAAGCGAGACCGTCTGGCGGCAGGCGGACAAGTACCGCGTGCCGCGGATCGCTTTCATCAACAAGATGGATCGCGAAGGGGCCGACTTTTACGGCACGCTCGAGGAGATCCGCAACCGCTTGAGTTGCAACCCGGTGCCCGTCAATCTGCCGGTGGGCAGTGGCCCGCCGCACCTGCGCGAGGCCTTCCGCGGCGTGGTCGACCTGATCGAACTGGAAATGCTCACCTTCGTGCCCAAGAGCGACGGCACCGAGGTGCAACGCGGTGACATTCCCGCGGAAGTCCACGACGACGTCGTCCTGTGGCGCGGCCAGATGCTCGACCAGCTTTCCCTGTTCAGCGACGAGCTGACCGAGTTGCTGTTGGCCGAACAGCCCGTACCCGCGGCCCTGATCCGCAAGACGCTTCGCGACGCCACGCTGCACAGCATGGTGGTGCCCGTGCTGTGCGGCTCGGCCCTGGACGGCATCGGCGTGCAGCCGGTGTTGGACGGCGTGGCCGCTTATCTGCCCAGCCCGGCCGACGTGCCGGCGGTGGAGGGCGTCGATCCGAAGAAGAAAAACGTCAAACTCGTCCGCAAGCCGGATCGCGGCGAGCCGTTTTGCGGGCTGGTTTTCAAGATCCAGGCCGATCGCCACGGCGACCTGCACTATGTCCGCGTCTATTCGGGGCAACTGAAGGCCAACAGCCGCGCGTACAATCCCCGCGAGGACAAAAAGGAGAACGTCCCGCAGCTCTGGCGCATCCAGGCCGACCATCGCGAGCAGGTCGACATGGTCGAGGCCGGCGACATCATCGGCATCGTGGGCCTGCGCCATTCGGTGACCGGTGACACGCTTTGCGACCCGCGGGAGTCCATCCTGCTGGAATCGATCACCTTCCCGGAAACAGTCATCTCGATGGCCATCGAGCCGGAGAACTCGACGGAACGGAAGAAGTTGGCCGACGTGCTCGACATGCTGAAGCGGCAGGACCCCACCTTCCGCGCCCAGGAAAACGAGGAGACGGGGCAAACGCTCATCAGCGGCATGGGCGAGTTCCACCTCGAACTGATCAAAGAACGGCTGCTCGACGATTACAAGCTCAACGTGCGGGTTCGCACGCCGCGGGTGAGCTACCGCGAGAGCGTCGCCCGGGCGGTACGAGTCACCGGCGAGTGCCACCGCAATATCGCCGGGCAGATGTTGCAGGCGAAGGTGACCATCCGCATGGAGCCCCATGCGCAGAGTGCCAAGCCGCTGATCATTTTGGCCCCCAGCGAGGAGCCCTTGCCCGAGCCGCTGTTGGCGGCGGCCATGGAAGTGCTCAGCCAGCACGGCGAAGGCGGCGGCACGCTGGGCTTCCCGCTGATGCATCTGAAAATCACCGTGCTGGGCGGCGAGGTTCACGAGACCGAGTCCAACGAGTTGGCCTTCCGCCTGGCGGCCGCCGACGCCTTCAACAAGGCCCTGCACGAGGCGGGCATCGTGCTCCTGGAACCCATCATGCGGCTGGAAGTGATTATGCCCGAGGAGAACCTGGGCGACATCGTCAGCGACCTGCAGCAGCGCCGCGCGATCGTCACCCGCACGCAAGCCCGCGGCCGCAACACGGTGATCGACGCCCAGGCCCCGTTGGCCAATCTGTTCGGCTATTCCAACGCCATGCGCGGACTGAGCCAGGGGCGTGCCACCTGCACCATGGAGCCGTCCAGCTATGGCCCCGCCCCGAGCGATGTGCTGGAAAGCTTCCTGGGCTAAGGCGCAGCGGCGTTGCCAGCCGGAAGGATCGTGAAGCGGACGCGATCCTCGCGGTACACGGCCTTTCCTTCCTTGACGGATTCGAGCACGAGGTACAGCGCGCGTTTCCGCTCCAGTGTCGGCGGCAAGGCGAACTCGACCGTGCGCGTGGCGTGAAAACCGGGTTCGATCTCGATCGCGCCGAGATGCCCTTCGCGGAAGAGCTCGCCGTCGGGGGCATCCCAGTGCGCCGCCCAGTGGAGCTCGAATTGTCGCCCCGCCAGCCCGCCGTTGAATAGTTCGACCTGGCGCGCCACCGTGGTTCCGGCGCGAAACGCGGGCGTCGCGGCAGGCCAATCGACCTTGCCTGGCGGCTGCTCGCCGGCGTTCCCATTGGCCTCCAGCAAGGCGCGGTCGACGACCAGGTACGGGTTTAGCGCGCGCTGGACGAACGTCACGATGGGCGAACCCCAGCCGTCGCGCGCATCGTTTCGATCGGCATGGTCGTTGAACTTCCAGGGGTGTCGCTGGTGGTTCATGCCTTCGAGAAAGTTCGGCCAGAAGTTGACCCAACTCCAAGGGGCGAAGTGGGCCCAGTCGTTCCCTCGCATCTGCATTGCCATGACGCCGAAGGGGGCCATGCCGTCGGTGGCCCAGGCGCACTCGCCCATGCCGCGCAGATGGTCGCCGCTCTTGACGATCGGCCGGTAGTGCTCCATCTGTTGGGCGCGACCGGCCTTCATGCCCGGCACGGCGCCGGTTTGCCCGTTGTTGACTTCAAACACGTAGGGCCGCGTGTCGTCCACTTCGCCGGCGGCGTCGATGAGCCAGCGCCACGCATTGTCGGGGCTGGCAAACTCGCCCGGCAACGATTCGTTGGCCAACGAGTAGCGGGCCACGCAGGGATGATTGCGGCACGCGCGCAGCATCGCCTGCAATTGCCGCGAGAAGTTTTCCTTGTGGAATGTGCAGGTGCCGTTGCCCCACGAGCCGCCCTCGGGAATCAGCATGTAGCCGGCCTCGTCGGCCGTTTCCAGCATGTACGCGGTGGGCACGCTGGTCGACAACCGCATCGAATTGAAGCCGATCCGCTGGTAGCGCCGCCACGTTTCGGGGCAGCCCTGCCGATCGCCTTGCGGCGGCTGGAAACAGGGCGTCTCGGTCCAGCAATCGTACTCGCCCACTTGCCCATAACTGATGGTCTCGCCGAAGCTGTTGAAACGGACGCCGTTGACGGTGTAATAGTAAGGCCCCTCGGCGTACTGCACGAAACCGAAACGTTCGCGGTGCTGGTGGCAAACCTTGCCGTCGACGCTCACGGCCACGTTGAGCCAGTGCAAGGTGGCCTGATAGTCCTGGCGGAAAGGAACGTTCGGCCACCAATAGCTCTCCGGGCCAAGTTTCCAGGAAACCGGCCCCAGCGTCAACCGTTTGGTTGAGTGGGCCCGGACCAACGTTTCCAGCGACGGCAGGGCCGGATACTGCCACG
>CAYYBU010000412.1:0-4029 GCA_964469945.1 uncultured Planctomycetaceae bacterium | reverse complement strand
TCCGTCCGCGGGCTAGCCCGCAAAACACGGAATAGTTGCTGGACCGGTGCTAAGCGATCAGAACCCGCTGGACGACGACTTGAGCCTCGTCGTCTTCGGGTCGCTCGGCCGTGACGAATGGACCTCCGGAAGTGACCTTGATTGGACGCTTCTCGTCGACGGCCAAGCCGACCCCTCACATTTCGACGTCGCCCACGATATCGCACGGAGACTTGAGGACGCGGGCTTCAAGAAACCCGGCCGCACGGGCCTATTCGGGAACATGGCGTTCAGCCACGAAATCATCCACCAGATCGGCGGCCCCAACGACACCAATGAGAACACCACCCGGCGCATTCTTCTCTTGCTTGAATCGCAGCCGATTGGCAATGATGCCGCTTATGAACGGGTCATCAGAGGTGTCCTCGACTGTTATCTTGGCGAGGATCCCGGAAACCTGCACCCGAGTCACCAGAGCCTGAAGGTGCCGCGATTCTTGTTGAACGACGTCGTTCGTTTCTGGCGAACCATGGCGGTCGATTTTGCGAGCAAGCAGCGCGAACGGGCTGGCGAGGGGTGGGGGCTGCGCAATATCAAGCTTCGCCTCTCGCGCAAAATCGTCTTCGCAGCCGGGATGATCGCGTGCTATGGTCTGAGCCTGGAACCACCCCACGATGCGCAACAAGCCGGCGACATCGGCTACCTTGTCGGCCGGCTGAGGCACGACCTGCGATTGCCCCCGCTAGAAGTGCTTGCGGCGGCATGGCTGAAATACGACGAGGCGCAAGGCGCCGCCACCAAGATGTTCGACGCTTACGATCGGTTCCTTTCCGTCTTGGACGACCCAGAAAAGAGAGGCACGCTGGAAAAGCTGCGGGTCGGGGAATCGAGGCAGGATCAGCTCTTCCAGGAAATGCGCGGCGCGGGGCATGAGTTTCAAAGCGCTCTCGCGGCGCTGTTTTTCGACAACCCGAAGATCAAACCTCTGACAAGGAAATACGGACTGTTCTGATGCGAACGATCGGCTTCTCGACAGGCGCGCTGGCGCGGGGGGACTTCCAGGCGGCCCTCGCGGTGATACATGCGCACGGAATTCGCGCGGTTGAATTGTCGGCCTTAAGGGAAGGCGAGTTGGCTCCGCTGATACAGGCCCTCGATTCGCTTGATCTGCAGCGGTTCGAATTCGTCGCCTTCCACGCGCCCAGTGCGTTGGTGGAACGCGACGAACGCACACTCGCGACGCTGCTCCGCCAGGTTGCAGAGCGGAACCTGCCGATCGTCTTGCACCCCGATGTCATTCGGGATTTCGCGTGCTGGCGCGACTTCGACAACCTATTATGCCTGGAGAACATGGACCGCAGAAAATCGACCGGGCGCACGTGCGACGAACTCGAATCCCTCTTCGCGGCACTACCCAATGCCTCTTGGTGTTTTGATATTGGACACGCAAGTCAGGTGGACCCGACGATGAGCGAAGCGACAAGAATGCTATACGCGTTCCGCGGGCGGCTAAAGCACCTCCACGCGAGCACCGTGAACACGGTGGGGAAGCACGAACCGCTCACCCTGGGCACGGGCTTGTCTTTTCAGAGAGTCCTGCACTTGATTCCTGCGCAGTCACCTATCATCCTCGAATCTTGCATCCGTCCCGAAGAGATCAACGTGGAGTTGGCGCGCGCGAGAGCCATCTTCGGCAACTCACATGACAGTGCAGTACGTCATCCGGAGACCGTGGAGCGGCGAGACGCTGCATTGATGTGACCGTCGATCGCCGCTCGCTGTTGCTGGGCGCCTTGGCATGAGAACGTTTATCGCTCAACCAGCTTGGGCGGCTTGCCGTTGCGGAACTGGCGGATCAGGTCCTGGGCCTTCTTCTTCGTGCTGAAATCGGGATAGTTCACCGGCCAAGTCACGCCGTGGCGGGCGAGGATCCGCGCACACTCGACGCGGCACTGGCCGGCCAGGTCCACCGCGGCCGCCAGAATGCGCAAGCACTCCTGCGGAGAATGGAAACCCATGCCGTTGTTGGCCGCCACGTAGTCCCAACGCAACTGGCCGCTACGGACCAGGCGGCGCACGCCGGTCAGTTCCTTGTCGTCGGCTCCGGACTGGATCGCGGCGGCGATGTCGAAATGGGCCTGGGCCAACGTCAGTTCGGCGCGCTGGCGGCCTTCGTGGACCTTGTCCTGGATGCCCTCGACGCGGCGGCGAATGTCCTCTTCGCTCCAGCGATGGCAGACCGCGCAGGAATTGGCGATGTTCAACAGCGGGCTCTGCAAGTGGTGATCGGTGACCTTCGCCCCGCCCTCGCTGCGATACGGCATGTGGCAATCGGCGCAGGCCACGTTGCGGTAGGCATGAACGCCCGTGCTGTAGAGTTCGTAGTCGGGATGCCGCATCTTCACCATGGGCGTGTTGCTGATCTTGTTGGTGAAGTCGGAAAAATTGGCTTCGGTGAAATACTCATCCATCTGCTCGGGCGTCGTTCCCTTGGTGGTGCCCTTGTCCCAGGGGAAGGTAAGATAATTGCCTTTCCCCTTGAAGTAATATTCCACGTGGCACTGTGCGCAAACCAGCGAGCGCATTTCCTGGTGCGACGCCGCGTCCACGTCTTTGCCCTGCCGCTGGAAGGCCTCGCGCAGCGCCGGCCGCGTGATGCGCAGCCGCATCGTGTTGGGCTCGTGACAATCGAAACAGCCGATGGGGTGCGTGACCTGGCCCTTCAGGGCGACGAACTTGCCGGCGTAGAACTCCGCGATGCCGCGCTCGTGCATCAACCGCGGCACGTCGGGGCTCTTGCACGTCCAACAGGTGGCGGGCGTGGTGTCGTTGACCCGTTGCGTTTTCGACACGTCTTCCACCGAATGCACATGTCCGCGGGCCTGCTGGTATTCTTGGGAGAAACCGTAGCCGGCAAAGAGGATCACGTTGGCCGGCGCGGCCGCCAGGTAGTCGCGCTGCGCGGCGCCGCCGTACTTGGTCTCGTGGCTGCTGTCGGCCATGAGCTTGTAGCTTTCATACTCGCGCGGGAAGTCCTCGCCCCACTTGGCGGAGTCCATCTCCCACGGTCCGATCACGACCGGCAAGGGCTGCTGCTGCACGGCTTCCTGGCGGCGCTGCAAGATCGAGGCGGCCATGATGCCCAAGAGGAAGGTGGCGACGACGGCCGCCGCAAACAGCGCCCAGCCGCGCCAGGCTGGCGGCGAAGGATGGGAAGGGGTCGCGGGGGCGGGTGGTTGGTCGGTCATGATCTAAGGGCCTGTCAATGAATAGGTTGCTGGAAATGTAGTAGGCACACGCCGTGTGCCGTCCGCCAGTTACGGCACACGGCGTGTGCCGGATACGTATTACTCCTTGCTGGGGCGCGGCGGACGCCCGCCGATCAGGGGTTCTTGAAGCGGATCGCTCACCGGCGGCAGGTGCGGTTGGAAGACGCCGGGGGTGGCCGCCAGACTGCGGACCGCGCCGTGCGGCACTTCGCGGTGGCACTCCCAACAGCGCAGATCGCCCGGCCGGTGGACCGCCGGGGAAACGTTTTGCACCACGCCGGCATGACAGCGGCGGCAGTTCTCCTCGACCACGGGAATGGCCCGCTGCGAGAGGCGTATGACCTGCGGCTCCCAGCGCATGGTGAAGACGGTGGAGTGCCAGAGGCCATCCCGGGCTTTGAAGACGAAGTGCGACAGCAGCGAACGGTGCGGCACGTGGCAGTCGTTGCAGGTGGCCACCCGGCCGTGACTGCTGTGTTGCCAGGTGACATATTCCGTAGCCATGACGTGGCAGTTCATACACGTTTCCGGCTCCTCGCTCAGATAGGAGGCGGCCCGGGAGATATGGAAGACGAACAGCCCCGCGCCGGCGGTGATCCCCAGCAGGAGATAGCCGGGCCATCGCCAGCCCCGCGGCAGGAACCGCAGGGCCAGCAAGGCGGCGAGGCTAGTTCGCAGTGGACACATGGTGCAGCTATGGTGCCTTCCTGCTTTGCATCCGGCACACGCCGTGTGCCGCCGGGCGAACGGCACACGGCGTGTGCTTGTTACGATGTTTTCG
>CAYYBU010000411.1:0-4029 GCA_964469945.1 uncultured Planctomycetaceae bacterium | reverse complement strand
CGGAAAAGGGGACAGGCACCGTCGCCAGCGACGCTGTCCCGCGAGGCCAGCCTGTTTGAGGCGACGGAGCCAGTCCCCATTTCCGACTGCCGACCGCTGCGGTCGGAGGGCGAGGGGAGCTTGCTTCCCCCCTAGCTATCATCCGGTCGCTTGCTAAAATACGTGGATTCTTGCTCGATCGCCGTCGCACGAGTTCCTCGTATGCAGCCAGAACTTCTCCGCACCCCCCTGTATGATTGGCACGTAGCCCACGGGGCCCGCATGGTTGGCTTTGCCGGCTGGGCGATGCCGATCCAATATACTTCCATCATCGACGAGCACCTGGCCACGCGCGCGACGGCAGGCATTATCGATATCTCCCACATGGGACGGCTGCGTTTCGAGGGGCCCGGGGCGGCCGTCTTCCTGGCCGAACTGCTCACCCGCCGCGTGGCCGACATGGAACTGGGCCAGATCCGCTACTCGCTGGTCACCAACGACCAGGGCGGCATCCTCGACGACGTCCTGGTGGGCTATTACCGCAACGCCCACGGCCAGCCGTTCTACGTGGTCGTGGTCAATGCCAGCAACCGGCAGAAGATCGTCGATTGGGTGCGGGCCCATCTGCCGCCCCAGCGGGCCGAAGCCCCGGGGCGCGAAGTGGTCTTCACCGATCTCAGCCGGCTTTGGGCCATGCTCGCGCTGCAAGGGCCGCGGAGCATCGAGATCCTGCAACCGCTGATCGACCTCGACCTGCGCTCGATGCGCTATTATCGCGGCGGGCTGGTGCAGATCCTGCATCCGGCCGCCCATCGCCAGGGCGGCATCATCAGCCGTACCGGCTATACGGGCGAAGACGGCTTCGAGCTGAGCATGGGCAGCGACATCGTCCTGGGCGTCTGGCAGGCCATCCTCGAATTGGGCGCGCCGCTGGGCCTGGTGCCCACCGGCCTGGGCGCCCGCGATACCCTGCGGCTGGAGGCGGGCATGCCGCTGTATGGCCACGAGCTGAGCGAGCAGATCGATCCGTTTCAAGCCGGCCTGGGATTCGCCTGCCATCTGGTCGGCTACGATTTCCCCGGCCGCGACGCTTTGCTGAGGCTGGAAAAGGGACCGCTGCCGCTGGTTCGCGTCGGCCTGGAACTGCCCGGGCCGCGCGTCGCCCGCGAGGGTTTTCCGCTCTGCCAGGGCGCCGAGCAGGTGGGGCAGGTCACCAGCGGGACCTTCTCGCCCACGCTACAGAAACCGATTGCCATGGGCTACGTGCGGTCCGATCTGGCAGCGCTGGGCAGCACATTGAGCGTTGATATTCGAGGCCGCCGGGAAGAGGCCCGCGTGGTCGAGATTCCCTTCTACCGCCGCAATCAAAAAGGAACCGCAAAATGACGCCTGACAAATTGCGCTACGCCAAGACCCACGAATGGGTCGACGTGGAAACCGGCTCGAAAACGGAGCAGATCGCCACCGTCGGGCTATCCGCCTTCGCCATCCAGGCCTTGACCGACCTGGTCTACATGGACCTGCCGGCGGTGGGCCGCGCGGTCAAGGCCGGCGAACCTTTCGGCGAGATCGAATCGGTCAAGGCCGTGAGCGACTTGTACAGCCCGGTCGATGGCCACATCGTGGCCGTCAACGCGGCCATCGCCAAGAACCTGCAACATCTGGCCGACGATCCCTACGGCGACGGCTGGCTGGTGAAGATCCGCATCAGCGATCCCGCCGGATTGGCCAAGCTCATGGATTTTGCGACCTATCAGAAGCAATGTGCGGAGGAAGAGCACGCCTGACATGCCCTACTTTCTCAACACCGCCGACGATCAACAGGCCATGCTCGAGGCCATCGGCGCCGGTTCGCTGGACGAATTGTTTGCCATGGTGCCGGCCGAGTTGCGGCTGGGCCGTCCCCTGGACGTGCCCGCGGCCATGGGCGAATTGGCCCTTACCGCGCACCTGACGGCGTTGGCCGGTCGCAACACGTCGGCCGAGCAGGCGGCCTGCTTCCTGGGCGGCGGCAGCTACGACCACTTCGTCCCCGCGGTGGTCGATTTCATCGCCGCTCGCAGCGAGTTCTACACCTCCTACACGCCCTACCAGGCCGAGGTCAGCCAGGGGAATCTCCAGGCGCTGTTCGAGTATCAGACGCTCATCACGCAATTGACCGGCCTGGACGTGTCGAATTCGAGCCTCTACGACGGCGGCAGCGCGGCCGTGGAGGCCGTGCTCATGGCCATGCATGCCACGCAGCGCAGCGGCCGCGTGGTGACGGCTGCCAGCGTTCACCCCGAATATCGCCAGACCCTCCGCACGTATCTGACCAACCTGGGCACGGAACTTGTGACCGTGGGCACGCCGGAGGGCACGGTGTCCGCGGCCAGTTTGGAAGCGGCTGTCGACCAGCAGACGGCCTGCGTGCTGGTACAGCATCCCAACTTCTTCGGCTGCCTGGAGGAGATGGAGGCCCTGGCCGAAATCGCCCATCGCTCCGGGGCCCTGCTGGCCGTGGCCTTCGATCCCATCAGCCTGGGTCTGCTCAAACGCCCCGGCGATTACGGGGCCGACATCGCCGTGGCCGAAGGCCAATCGCTGGGCAATTCGCTGGCCTTCGGCGGTCCCTACCTGGGCATCATGGCCTGCCGCGAGCAGTTCGTCCGCCGCATGCCCGGCCGCTTGATCGGCCAGACCGTCGATCGCCGCGGCAAGCGTTGTTACGTGCTCACCATGCAAACCCGCGAGCAGCACATCCGCCGCGAGAAAGCCACCAGCAACATCTGCACCAACCAGGGGCTGCTGGCGTTGCGGGCGGCCGTGTACCTGGCCGCCGTGGGCCCAGGCGGCCTGCGCGACGTGGCCACGTTGTGCTTGCAGAAAGCCCGCTACGCGGCCGGGCAGTTGACCGCCGGCACGTCGTTGACGTTGCCCTTCGCGCGGCCCACGTTCAAGGAATTCGTGGTCCGCCTGTCCGGCGGCCGCGTGGAGGAGTTGCTCCAGTCGGCGCTTGGGCAAGGGATCTTCGCCGGCGTGCCGCTGGGGCGCTGGTACCCGGAACTGGCCGATTGCCTGTTGGTCGCGGTGACGGAAAAACGAACGAAAGCGGAGATCGATCGCTTGGCAGCCCTATGGGCGTGATTCCGGGATGTGGGGAACGCCCTCCGTGGCGTTCCGGGCGCGTATCTCCCCTCTCCCATTTACGGGCGAGGGGAGCCGCTTCGCCGACCGTTTCCTTTGGAGAGTTGAACTACTCATGCGAAATACGCGTGCCACGAAACTGATATTCGAGCTTTCCAAGCCCGGCTGCCGGTCGGTGCAGTTGCCGGAGGCGGACGTGCCGTGCCGGCCGGTCGAGGAGTTGTTGCCGCCGCAAGCGCTGGCCGCCGCGCCGCCGCCGTTGCCGGAGTTGCCGGAACCGGAGTTGGTGCGGCACTTCGTCAATCTGTCCCAGTTGAACATGTCGGTCGACACGCACTTTTATCCGCTGGGTTCCTGTACGATGAAGTACAACCCCAAGCGCAACGAGCGTCTGGCCGGTCTGCCCGGCATGAGCGCCCTGCATCCTTACCAGCCGGAAGCGTCGCTGCAAGGGATGCTGGCCTTGCTCTACGGCGCCCAACAAATGCTGGCGGAGATCGCCGGCCTGGATGCCGTTTCGCTGCAACCGGCCGCCGGCGCCCACGGCGAGTTCACCGCGCTGTTGGTGGCGGCGGCCCACTTCCGCCAACTCGGCCAACCGCGTCCGGTGGTGCTGATTCCCGACGGCGCCCACGGCACCAACCCGGCCAGCGCCACCATGGCCGGCTTTCGCACCGTGCCGGTCAAGAGCACGGCGGATGGCTTCGTCGACATCGACGACCTGGCCGTACGGCTCGACGACCAGGTGGCCGTCTTCATGATTACCAATCCCAACACGCTGGGAATGTTCGAGCCGCACATCGCGCAGATCGCGCGGATGGTTCACGACGCCGGCGGGCTGGTCTATCTCGACGGCGCCAACATGAACGCCATCTTGGGCATCGCGCGGCCGGGCGATTTCGGCGCCGACCTGATGCACTTCAA
>CAYYBU010000410.1:0-4040 GCA_964469945.1 uncultured Planctomycetaceae bacterium | reverse complement strand
GTCGGCGACGAACAACTCTCCGGTGACCATCGGCGCTCCGCAGACGTGGCGCGCCGCCGCCGGCAAACAGCTGGCCATCGGCAACTTGGACCTCAACATCAGCCCGCTCATCCTTTCCGGCAGCGGCGCCACGCTGATCAACGGCGTCGTCAGCGACATCCTGACCGATCCGGTGCTCGGCAGCGTGTGGGGCGGGGCGGTGGGCGCGCTGACCGTCGGCGGACCCGGCACGGTGACCCTGGGCGGCGCCAATACGTATAGCGGCAACACCTTGATTGCCGGCGGCGTCTTGCAGTTGGCCAACCCCCTGGCGCTGCAGGACAGCACGCTCGACACCAGCGGCAGCGGCACGCTGAGCTTCGGCGCCTTGACCAATGCGAGCTTGGGCGGCCTGCTGGGACCGGGTAATATCAGCCTGACCAACACCGCCGGAGCGGCCCTGACCCTGACCATTGGCGGCAACAACAGCAGTACCTATTCCGGCAGCCTCAGCGGCAGCGGAGCCAGCGTGGTCAAAAGCGGCAGCGGGATGTTGACGCTCAGCGGCAGCAACAGTTTCAGCGGTTCGCTGACGATCGCCGCCGGCACGCTGAGCGTGGCCACGATCAATGCCGCGGGCACCAATGGTCCGCTGGGCGCGGGCAACGCCGTTACCCTGGGCGGCCCCACCAGCAGCGGCACGCTGGCATATACGGGGGCGAGCGCGACGACCACCAGGCCGTTGAATCTGGCCGCTAGCGGAGACGACTTGAGCGTGACCAACGCAACCACGATCCTCACCCTGAGCGGCCCCATCAGCGGCAGCGGAAGTCTCACCAAGAACGGCGCCGGCAACCTGGTGTTGACCGCCGGCAACAGCTACCAGGGCGCCACGAACTTCAACGGCGGCGAGATTCAAGCCGCCTCGCTCGGCGACTTCGGCAGCAACCCGGTGCTGAATTTCAACGGCGGCGGGCTGCAATTCGCCGGGGCGTTCGATCCGTCGACCGTTCCGGTCACGTTCAGCGGCAGCGGCGGCGTGCTGGACACCAACGGCTACAATATCACGCTGGCCGATCCCATCGGTGGTTCCTTTAGCGGCAACTCCGGCTTCTTGACCAAAGTCGGCGCCGGCACGCTCACGCTAGCGGCAGCGGGCAGTTTCTCCGGTCTGGTCAACGTCACGGTGAGCGGCGGCGCGCTGAACCTGCAAAATGGCGCCGCCTTGGGCCCCAACGCACACTTCGTCACGGTCAATAGCGGCGCCGCCTTGCAGGTGCAGGGCGGCATCACGGTCCCCATGTCCTGGCTGCAACTCAACGGCAGCGGTGTAGCGAATGGCGGCGCCCTGGAGAACGTCTCCGGCAACAATTCCGTGCCCGGATTGGTCAGCATTATGAGCGACGCGCAGATCAATTCCGACAGCGGCACGCTCACCCTGAGCTCGACCACGGCATTCTATGGGTATCGACACGCCCTGACCGTGGGCGGGGCCGGCAATGTCACGATCCAAAGCCCGATGCTCAATCAATCTAATGGTAATTTCTCGGCCGTGACCAAGGACGGCACGGGGGTGCTCACCCTGGCGGCTGCGGAAACCTACACCGGCCCCACCACCGTCAGCAGCGGCACGTTGGCGGTCAACGGCTCCTTGGCGGCCGCCAGTGCGGTCACCGTCAACAGCGGAGCCACGTTGGCCGGCACGGGCACGATCGGCGGCAATGTGACGCTCCTGGGCAGTGGGACGATCAGCGCGGGCACCGCCGGCGCGATCCTCGGCGCCGTGAACGTTTACGACGGCAATTGGAACGGCAGCGGAACGGTTGGCGGCGTGGTGACCTCCAGCAGCGGGCTGTTCACCATCGGCAGCGGCGGCAATTTGACCGCTTCGGCCGGCCTGGACGTGAGCGGTGGCAGTCTGGCCATCGCCCCCTCGGGCACACTCACCGGAAGCCTGAACTACAGCAGCTCGGCAGACAGTACCTTGGCGGGCGCCATCGCCGGGGGCAGCAGCAGCGTGACGCTCAGCAACTCCAACGCCGTCTTGACCCTCAGCGGCAGCAACAGTTACGGCGCCGGCACCACCGTCAGCGGCGGTACGCTCGTGTTCACCAGTGCCAGCGCCCTGTCATCCCTGGGCAGTCTCACGGTCAGCGATGGCGGCAACGTCGTGTCGGAGAACTCGCTCTCCGGCGGCGCGCCCGCCGATCTGGCCCAACTTGTCAGCCCGACGTCGAGTTCGCTGACCGCCTCGGCTTCCAGTCTCAATCTGACCACATGGCTGCAATCGTCAGCCTCGAACGATGCGAGCGCCGTGAGCAGCACGGTGGAATCGGCGGGCATCAGTTCCTTGGCCAGTGCTGCGGCCACGCTGGACCCGGCGCCTGCCGGCAGCAGCCTGCCGGCCACGGTCGCCACTCTCGGTGGCGCCGGCGTCACGGCCGTTCCCGAGCCGTCGGCGCTGGCATTGCTCATCGGCCTGGCCGTGTGCGGTCTGGCCGTGCTGGCCTACCGAGTGCGGCCGGCTTGTGCATGGAATTTCCACTTCGGCAGTCGGAAATGGGGACTGGCTGCGTCGCCTCAAACAGGCTGGCCCCGCGAGACAGCGTCGCTGGCGGCGGTGCCAGTCCCCATTTCCGACGGGGCCTCGGGGTAACGCCTGCGGAAAAAGGGGACAGGCACCGTGGCGGCAACGCTTCTGCTTAGGCCACACCGGCTTGTGCCACGGAGCCAGTCCCCTTTTTCCGCGAACCTTGCGCAGTAGAAATAGGCTAGCCCCGTTCCTCCTCGCCCCAAGGCAAGCCGGCCCAAATGCGGTCGGTGAGACTTTGCAGGGGCGGCGGCACGCTGGCCAGGTGTCGGCAGGCCAGTTGTGCCAGGGGGCCCAGTTGTCGCAGCGCAGCCACGTAGTGGACGGCGCCGGCCTCGCGCAGCAGCCATTGGCAGCCCGTCAGGCGGCGGGCAGCGACCACGGCGACTCGCGCCAGGGGAAAATCCCGCGGCAATCGCGCCATCCGCAGCAACAGGTTTTCAACATTGGCCGCGGTGAGCTCGACGATGACGAAACTGGCCGGTGTGGCAGCCAACAACTCCCAGCATTCGGTCAGGCTGCGGGTGTCCCAGACGCGCACGCCCGCAGGAGCCAGCTCGCGACGCAGGGCGGCGGCCCAGAGGTCGTGGCGTTCGCAGACCAGCATGCGTCCGGCCGTAGTCGCGTCCGACAACAGCAGGCTCGAAGCGGGAACCGTGGTGGAGATGATCGTCATGTGAAACCCTTTTTTCCGCCTGAACCTATCAGGTTTCCAAGCCAAGCTGCACCATGCGGCGGTACAGCCGCGGGCGCGTGAGACCCAGCAGGCGGGCCGCCTTGGCCTTGTTGCCCTTGCTGCGAGCCAACGCGCGGCGAATCAACTCCCGTTCGATGCGGCCAAGGAACTCGTCCAACACGATGGCGTCGGCCTGACGGGGCGGACGGCCGGCGGTCTCGGCCTCCAGGCGGAGCCGCTCGGGCAGATCGTCGGGCCGCACCTGAGGACCGGCGGCCTGCTGGTGGCAGTGGCGGACCACCTGTACCAGTTCGTCGATATTGCCCGGCCAGGAGTAGGCGTCCAGGCGATCCAACGCCTCGGGCGTGAAACCGCCAAGCTGTTTTTCACCGCGGGCATTGGCTTCTTCCAGAAATAGTTGCGCCAGCAGCGGCAAGTCCTCGCGGCGCTGCGTCAGCGGCGGCAATTCGATCGTGATCGTGCTCAGCAGGGCCGCCAAATCCTCGCGGTAGCGGCCGTGCCGGGCCAGTTCCGTCAGCGGCTGCTCGGCCGTCGCCACCAGCCGCGAGGGAAACGTTCGCGCCGATAACAGCAAGGCCAGTTCGCCTTGGATTTCCGGGGGAAGTTGATCGGCCTCGTGAAGCAAGAGCGTGTCGCGCGCCGCCGCCTGGCCGGGGCGATTGTCAGACACCAGGGCGTCGATCGTGGAGCGAATCAGCTTGGGGCCCAGCAACGCGCAGCCCAGCGGCAACAGCGTCCCGGCGCTCTCGGGCGCGGCGCCATAATGGATGGCCG
>CAYYBU010000409.1:0-4043 GCA_964469945.1 uncultured Planctomycetaceae bacterium | reverse complement strand
CCCGCATCAAGAGCGCGCCTGCCGATTTCGCCCGTTGGTGGTGCGTGTTCAACGATCCCACGTTGAACCGGCTGGTGGACTGCTCATTGCGGCAGAACCTGACGCTGCGGCAGGCCGCCTTCCGCATTCTCGAAGCGCGGGCGCAGCTTGCCATCGCCCGCGGAGATCTCTTCCCCCAGACCCAGACGGCCGATGGGGGCTATCAGCGCGTGGCGAACTCGCAGCCGGTAGTGGCGGAAGGCTTCCCCAAGTTCACCGATCAATGGAGTTCCGGCTTCAACCTGGCTTGGGAAATCGATTTCTGGGGCCGTTTGCGCCGCGCCATCCTCGCCGCCGAAGACACCCTGGACGCCGACGTGGCCAACTACGACCAGGCGGTGGTCACCATGCTGGCTGACATCGCCCAGAACTACGTGGAAATCCGCACCGACCAAGAGCGCATCCGGTTGCTGCACACCAGCGTGGACACGCAGACGGGTGTGTTGCGTTACTTGGAAGCCCGCTTACGGGCCGGCTTCCACGTCAGCGAGCTGGACGTGGATCAGGCGAAGAGCAACTTGGACCAGACCGAGGCACAGATTCCGCCGTCGGAGATCGATATGCGGCAGGCCTCCAATCGCTTGTGTACGTTGCTGGGCATTCCCGCGATCGACCTGCAGAATCTGTTGAGTACGGCGGCCATTCCCACCGCGCCGGCGGAGGTGGCCATTGGCATTCCCGCCGACTTGTTGCGGCGGCGTCCCGACGTACGGCAGGCCGAGCGGCTAGCCGCTGCACAGGGCGAGCAGATCGGCATCGCCGAGGCGCAGTTGTATCCCATCTTTTCCATTACCGGCGTGATGAATTGGCAAGCCACGAGCTTCAAGGACCTTTTCGCCAGCAATGCCTTCAGTGGCAGTATCGGCCCGCAGTTTCAATGGAACATTCTCAATTACGGACGCATCCGCAACGGGGTCATCTTCCAGGATGCAACCTTCAAACAATTGGTCGTGGCCTACCAAAGCGCGGTGTTGCAGGCCGACCAGGACGTGGAGAACGGCATCGTCACCTTCTTGAAATCCCAAGTGCAGACGAAGCTCCTTCGCGAAAGCGTAAAGTCCGCCAACATGGCCGTCCGCATCGTCATCATCCAGTATCAAAAGGGCGCCGTCGACTTCAACCGCTATGCAACCATCGAGCAGGCGCTGGTAACGCAGCAAGACTTGATGGTCCAGGCCGAGGGCCAGATCGCCCAAGGACTGGTACAGATCTACCGGGCGTTGGGCGGCGGCTGGGAGATTCGTTGCACGGGCAATGGGCCCATGCCGTCGCCGTTTACGCCGCCCGATCCCTACCAGATCCGCCAGGAACTGCCCGTCGACCCAAGCGTCCCGGCCGCGACACTTCCGGAGACGGTTCCCCCGCCGCCGACCACTCCGGTAGTCCCGATCCCATCGGTGTCGCCGAAGCCCTAGGCCGGCCGAGTGGTTTCCGGCCAGCGGCGTGGAACTCCACGCGGCACGGCGCGTGCCAAAAAGTCGATCTACCCATTATGCTGCATGATATGCCAAGCCACCGGATTGCAAGCCGGCCGAGAATTCCAATTATAACGAAAAAACCGAAATTCCCAATCATTCGGCATCAGCCGAGTCGATATTAACTCAGTGGCATGGTCCTGAACAGTATTGATCCCATATTTACAAGCAGGAGATTTGTCGATGCGCGTGACAAAAACCCATTTCCAGATCATGGCGGGCTGTTCCACGGCCATGGCACTGGCCGTCGTGTTGGCCGGCCTGCCCGCCAGGGCCGACGACGACACGAGCTTGAGTTCTCGCATGCAAACCACGCAGCAGGCCAACGTGGCCGCGCTGCCCGGCACAACAGCCGGCGCCGACAAGACCGCTGCGGACTTGTCCGTACCGGCGACCGAACCCGCGGCCGGAGGGGCCAAGATTGAAACCATCACCGAGCGCTATCCCAACGGTAGCGTCAAGGTCGAACGTCAGGTGGCCCAGGATGCCGTAGGCAACTACGTCAATCAGGGGAGCTACACGATGTACGACCTGGACGGCAAGGTCGTGAAGGCGGGGAAATTCCAGGACGGCAAGCAGACCGGACTCTGGAGCCAGCAACTCACCAAGGACGAGGGGCACCTCTTCTCGGCCGGGCAGGAAAAAGAGTTTGCCGGCCCGTTCGCCTCTGAAGCCACCTTCGTCGATGGACAACTCAACGGCACCTGGACCATCAAGGATGCCAAGGGCCAGAAGGTCATCGAGTGGAATTTCGACCACGACATTCGCCACGGCACTTGGACCTGGTGGCATCCCACCGGCGAGAAGCGCTTGGAGGCCACGTACCGATTCGGCTCGCTCAACGGCTCGCTGCTGGAGTGGGATACCACGGGCAAGCAGGTCAGCGACTACACCTATGTGGACGGCAAGTGCCTGGTCAAGACCGTGGGCTGGTACGCCTTGGGTCACAAGCATTTCGAGGGCGCCTACTTGCGCACGCAGAACGTGCCCGCCCCGACCTACGACTGGTGGACCTCCATGTCGAAAGCCGCCCCCGTTGCCGCCAGCGGACCAGACCAGAAACACGGTGTGTGGACGGAATGGTATCCCAGCGGCACCAAGAAGGGCGAAGGTCAGTATGACCACGATCTGCCCGTCGGCAAGTTCAGCTACTGGTACGAGAACGGCCAAGTGCTGGCGGAGGGGAATTACCTGGCTGGCTCGCGGACCGGCACCTGGATTAGCTGGCACGCCAACGGCGTGAAGGAGTTGCAGGCCAACTACAAAGACGGCGACATTGTCGGCAAAGCGATGACTTGGAACGCCGATGGCAAGCTGGTGGAAGTGCGTGAAGACGCCGTTCGCCCGCAGCCCGCCAAGAAGCCCGCGCAGGCCCAGAGCACTGACGTGCAAAGGCGTTAGGCAGTCGCTCGCACGCCAGCGAGTGTGGGGAGCACGCGGAAGAGGCCGCGGAATCGCCGTCAGACAGGCGCTTCCGGGCCTCTTCTTTTTTTGAAGGAGCCACGGATGACGCGTGAATGGTTACTGGTGGCGGCCGACCTGGACGAACGCCCCTTGTTGCTGGCGGAATTGCTGGAAGCCGGCTACGAGGTCACGCCCATCCCCGGACTCTCCTATGCTCTCCACGCCCTACCTATTGAAGTGCGCGCGGCCGGCGCTGATCTTGCTCGACGTCCAGAATGATGAGCGGCGATGCCCGATCATGTCGAGCGACTGCTAGCGCTGGCCCCGGCGGTCCCCGTCATGCTGTTGGTCGGGGCAACCGGTGCGGCTTCCTGGCAGCGGTTACAGCCCCGCCTGACGATACTGCTGCGCCGCCCGCTGATCGCCGAGGTGGTCGACACGATCCGCCGCCTGTTGCCGCCGTCCCCACCCTGAGGTATTCCTAACCTTTCACCAAAGGGACATTTCTACCTGTGTACAACAATCGTGGCTGTATAACTTGCCAAGAGTGTCGATGTACAATACAATCACGCCTTAGGCAGGTGGCACTTGGTTTGCGGGCCGGAGTGGCGGAATGGCAGACGCGCTGGACTCAAAATCCAGTAGCCGCAAGGCTGTGTGGGTTCAACTCCCACCTCCGGTACTCACATAACCTATTACTGTAACATGACTTGTGGCGCAGGTCGCAAAGCCCCGCGCCTCGGCAGTCAAACCCCCTTTTATTGGATCCCAGGAGACGGATTTTGGTTAAGATTACCTTGCGTGAGCGGGAGTCGGTTCAGGAAGCGGTGCGGCGGTTTCGGAAAATCGTGGAACGTTCCGGGCTGAAACGTGAATTGCGGCGTCGCGAGCGGTTTGAAAAGCCCTCGGACATCAAGCGGAAGGCCAAAAATCGTGCCATCCGCCGGTCCAAAGTCCAGCCGGCGATTGGGCAATAGCCAGCCATAGGTAGTAGCCACGAGAGCCACTGCGAAGGGGCTAGTCTGGCTTCGTTTTCAAATTCGGCCTTGGGACTTGGGAAGTCTTGGGGGCTAGTGCTCTGTCAGTCGTGCTTTGATATATGGTATCCTCTGGGCAGTCGTTCAT
>CAYYBU010000408.1:3210-4048 GCA_964469945.1 uncultured Planctomycetaceae bacterium | reverse complement strand
TATCCCTAATGGGGATGAGGAACTCTTGGAGCCCAAGACATGAACGACCCGATTGTCGATGAAGTGCGCCGAATCCGCGATGCCCACGCCGCACGCTTTAATTACGATCTGGACGCGATCTTCCAGGATATCAAGGAGCGGGAACGGAAGAGCAGGCTCAAGTTCGTCTCGCCGCCGAGGGACCAGGACGAGCCGGAAAAAGAACTCGAGCCCGCCGGGCCGAAATCATAATTGCCCGCAAAGATCATGGGCGTTCCACCCGCTGAACTCGTCATCCTCGGCGGTCGCAGGAAAGGGGACAGGCACCGTTGCCGCAAGCCGTTTCGGCAACGCCAGGTCGATCGAGGCAACGGAGCCTGTCCCCATTCCCGCGACTATCAACCTTGCGCAGTAGAATTAACGCTGAAGCCCGCCCGGATTGCCGGCGGCAAAACGGATTTCCCAGCCCCCGCCGAGGGCTCGATACACCTGGATCAGGCCCGTGGCGATCTCGCCCTGGGCTTGCGCCAGCGTGTCTTCCAAGCCCACCAGGTTTTGCTGCAACAAGGTGACGCGCGTGAGGTCGATCGCGCCTTGCGAGTATTGGGCCAGTACGATGTCCACGGCCTTCTTGGCGTCGGCCGCACTGGCAGCCTGCGACTTCGTACGCTGTTGGGCGCGCAGAAACGTCACCAGCCCGTTCTCCACGTCCTGCGCGGCGCTGAGCACCGTGTTCTGGTAAGTGGCCACCAACTCCTGGAAGTGGGCGTCCTGAAGGCGGACATTATTTTTGATGCGGCCGTAGTTGAGGATGTTCCACGTGAACGCAGGGCCGACGTTGCCCGCCAGCGCCTCTTCC
>CAYYBU010000408.1:0-3200 GCA_964469945.1 uncultured Planctomycetaceae bacterium | reverse complement strand
TCTGGGCCGAGTAGCCCAGCGTACCGTTGATGGCGATGTGCGGATAAAACTCGGCCGCCGCTATGCCGATCTGCTCGCTCTGGGCGGCCGCCTGCCGTTCGGCGCGGCGCACGTCGGGCCGCCGCCGCAGCAAGTCCGCCGGGATGCCGACGCCGACTTCCGCCGGCGCTGTCGGAATCGACCCGGAACCGAGCCGCTCTTGCAGATCCTGAGGCGGTATGCCCAGCAAGATGCACAGTTGATTCGCCGCCTGACGCCGGGCGATTTCCAACTCCGGAATGCCAGCCTCGGTTTGCTCCAGGGTGCTGCGGGCCTGATCCACATCGAGTTCGCCGACGATGCCGGCCTGCAGTTGTCCCTCGACAATCTGCAATGTTTTGCGCTGCAGAGCGACATTCTCGTTGGCGTACTTGATTCTCTGCTCGGTCGTGCGGTACGTCACGTAATTCGTCGCCACGTCGCCCAAGAGCGTGACCAGCACGTCGTCGTAGTTCTCCACCGAGGCATCCAGATTGGCGCCATCGGATTCGATGGCCCGCCGCAGGCGTCCCCAGAAGTCGAGTTCCCAACTGAGGTTGAATCCGTAATTCCATTGTCCATACCACCGTTGCAACCCTGGTGCGAGCGGGTTTGCATTCTCGCGGCTGGTCGCGTTGCGCGTGTAGCTGCCCGTCATGGTCTGCGTCTGCGGGAAGAGGTTTCCCGTATCGATCAACATTTGCGCCCGCGCTTCCAGCACCCGATACCCGGCGACGCGCAGCGACAGATTCTGCCGGTAGGCATAGCAAATGAGGGACTCAAGCCTGGGGTCGTTGAAGACCACCCACCACTTGCTCAAGTCGTCGCCTGGCCTCCGCACGCGCACGTCGGCGGCATCGATCCAGTGTTGTGCCACCGGGGCCGGCGCCGGACAGTAGTTCGGTCCCACCTTGAAACCGTTGTGGACGTAGTCGTTCAGGCTGGTGCAGCCGCTGAGCCCCAGAAGTGCCGTGGCCGCGAAAATCGCCAGTGCCGGTCGAGCTGCGCGAAACATTTTGCGTTCCCTCGCCAACGTAGTTGGAAATGCCGGCCCATGAAATACAATCGTTTTCATGGTTACCATCGGCATGACCCGCACCACCCGGATGTCAGAAAAGTCCGCTACGGCAGAACCACTACATCCGCTACGCACGGCAGAAACCCCATTTCCGCGATAACCGGCATAAACCGCAGGAGACAGGCATGGTTCGCCATATCTTGCCTATCTTCTCTCCCCTTGCAACAAGTTTTCTTGTAATCTACCCACCCTGATTCTGTTGTAGCCGAATGGCCGATAGTATTTGTCGAAGCGGTTATTCGGTTTCCGCAGCCGTCCCACCCGAAGCCGGCGGCGGACAATTGCCGCGAGGCTGCACGCCAGAGAAATTTCCTCCAAAGGAGTAGTTATATGAGCCGCATGGGTCCACTATCTGTCGTTTGCATGTTGCTGGGCGCCTTGTTCCTCTCCGGCTGTGCCACGGACACCGGCACGGGGGCATTGGTTGGCGGGGCCACCGGTGCCGGAGTCGGTGCCCTGGTGGGCAGTGCCACCGGACATGCCGGCGCAGGCGCGGCGATCGGCGCCGGCGTGGGCGCGCTGGCCGGCGGGCTGATCGGCAACTCGATTGACCAAGACAAGAAAAACCAAGAGCTAATCGCCGCCCGACTCGGCCGCGAGGCTGCCGCCGGCGCCGCCACCAAGGAAGAGGTGGTCGGCATGACCCAAGCCCACGTCGACGAATCGTTGATCATCAACTACGTCCGCGGCCACGGCGTGATGGCTCCACCCAGCGCCGGGGACCTCATCTACATGCAGCAAAACGCCGTCAGTCCCCAGGTCATCTACGCCATGCAGACCGCGCCCCAACCCCAGCCCAGCACCGTGGTTGTCGAGCAGAGTCCACCACCGCCCGTCGTGGTCGGCGGATATTATTACGGCCGACCCTATTATCATCGTTATTACTACTAGGCGATGCCCGGCGGGTATGACGTTCGGCAAGGCGTGGCACGTTGTACGCGCGACCTCGGTTACTGCTTGCCTTCCCCTGTCTTGGCTCAGAGCCGCCGCAGCGTCAGTCCGCCATCGACCATGACCACTTGGCCGGTGGAATAGGGCAAATCGTCGCGGACGAGCATCGCCACCGCGCGGCCCACGTCCTCGGACAGTCCCCAGCGCGGCTGCACGCAAAGGCCCGCGGCGATGAGTGCGTCATACTTGGCCGTCGCCGGGGCGGTCATGTCGGTCTTAATTACGCCGGGACGTACCTCGAAAACGGGAATTCCGAACTGCCCCAGCCGGGCAGCCCAGAGTTTCGTGGCCATGCTGATGCCCGCTTTCGAAATACAATAATCGCCGCGATTGGGCGAGGCCACGGTGGCCGATATCGAAGAGACGTTGATGATGCAGCCGTGGAAGCCGGCGTCGGCCTGCCCCTGCTCGATCATCCACCGTGCGGCGCCTTGGGTGAGAAAATAGGGGCCTTGCAAGTTGATGCGCAGCACGCGCTCGAAACTCGCCTCGCCCGCTTCGAGAATGTCGGCACATTCGGTGGGGGCCACACCCGCATTGTTCACCAACACGTTTAGCCGCCCAAAATGCCCGCGGATCCGCGCCAGCATATCGGCCCGCTGCTGGGTCTGGCCGACATCGGCCTGGCAATAGAGCACCTCGGCGGACTCCCGCAATTCGGCCAGCGGTGCGGCGACGGCGTCCTCTTCGCGGACGCCGCAGATCGCCAGATCACAGCCCTCGGCAGCCAGACACTTGGCGATCCCCAAACCGATCCCGCGCCCCCCGCCGGTCACCAGGGCGACCTTCTTCGCGTTCATCAATGGTGTCCGCAGCCGGGGCAGCCGCCGCCACGGGGAACGCTGGGATTATCGATGGCGAAACCACGGCCCTGGGGCCCGTCGAGGAAGTCGATCGTCGTGCCGTCCAGGTGCAACGCCATCTTCTTTCGCGTGACCACCGCCACGCCGTGATGCTCATAACGGGCGTCCACTTCGGGGTCGAAAGCCGCATCGAACCCCAAAGAATATTGCAGGCCGGCGCAACCGCCGCCAGCGACGCCCATGCGGAGCACGGTGCCGTCCTCCACGTTCTGCTCTTTCATGTAACGCTTGACTTCACCAGCCGCAGCCTCGGTCAGTGTAATTGCCATGAACTGAGGATCTCCTGACAA
>CAYYBU010000407.1:0-4052 GCA_964469945.1 uncultured Planctomycetaceae bacterium | reverse complement strand
GCCGCGGGAAACCCGCGTGCTGGTCAACAAGCTGGCAGCCTTGCTGCGAGTGGCCGACGCGCTGGCACGCGGTCACGTTCGCCAGGCCCGCGACCTCCGCTTCGAGCGCCAGGGCGACGACATGGTGGTGTATATTCCGGGCGTGGCCGACATCCTCTTGGAAGAGCGTGCCGTGGCCGGCAAGGGGGATCTGTTCGAGGACATTTACGGCATGAAAGTCCGCCTGGAAACCGCATGACCAAGAACCAACTCAAGTCGCCGGAACTGTTCCTCAATCGGGAATTGAGCTGGCTGGAGTTCAACGACCGTGTGCTGCGAGAAGGCTTCGCCGAGGATGTGCCTCTGTTGGAACGGCTGAGGTTCCTGGCCATCGTCAGCTCGAACGTCGATGAGTTCTTCCTGGTGCGCGTGGCCGGACTGATGCGGGCGCGGGCCGCCAAGGTTCGCCGCCGCGATCCCGCGGGCATGACGCCGGCCACGCAGCTTTCCGCCATCAGCCAGCGCGTCCATCGCATGGTCGAGGAGCAGGCCGAAGGGGTGCGCGGCCTCGTGAAAGAACTGGCTGCCCATGGCCTGGTCGTCCTGGAGCCGCGCGATTGGACCGCCGACCAGCGGCATTTCCTCCAAGCACACTTCAATAAGGAAATCCTGCCGGTGCTGACGCCCCTGGCGGTACAAGAACTCCATCCGCCGCCCCTGTTGCCGGGGCAACAGTGGTACGTGGCCGCGGTGCTGGCGGCCGGGCACGCGGACGATGCGGTCGAGCGGATGGTCGTCGTGCCGGTCCCCACGCAGTTTTCCCGCTGGATCAGCATACCGGCCGGCGAGGGCGTCCACCTGGCGCGGCTGGAAGACATCATCGCCGCCAACGCTCCGGCGGTGTTTGCCGGCGGCGAGGTGTTGGCCACGGCCCTGTTTCGCATTACCCGCGACGCCGACGTGGAGGTGCGCCGCGAGACGACCGGCGACTTGCTGCGCGAAGTGGAGCGGGCCGTACTGGACCGGCGGCGGCGGCCCGCCGTGCGACTGTTGCTCTCGGCGCGTCCCGACCGCCGCATCAAGGCTTGGCTCACCGAGTGGTTGCACTTGGGGGCCGAGGAGGTCTACGAAATCGATCCCCTCCTGGACACTGCCGCGCTGATGGAAATCGCCAATTGGCCGGGATTCGAGGGCCTGAAGAACTCCGATTGGCCGCCACAGCCGCCGCGCGACCTGATCGGCACCGACAACCTCTGGGACGCCCTCCAGGACCACGACGTGCTGCTGTTCCATCCCTATGAGAGTTTCGATCCCGTGGTGCGGCTGGTGGAGCAGGCGGCCGACGACCCCAACGTGCTGGCCATCAAGCAGACGCTCTATCGCACCAGCGGCGACTCGCCCATCGTGCGGGCCCTGGGCCGAGCCGCCCAAAACGGCAAGGAAGTCACCGTGCTGGTCGAGTTGCGGGCCCGCTTCGACGAAGCCCGCAACGTGCAATGGGCTCGTCGGCTGGAAGACGCCGGCTGCCACGTCATCTACGGCGTGGCCGGCTACAAGACGCACGCCAAGGCGCTGCTGATCGTCCGCCGCCAGCAGCAGCGCATCCAGCGCTACGTCCACCTGGCCACCGGCAATTACAACGACAAGACGGCCCGACTCTACAGCGACATCGGCCTGATGACCACCGCCCGCGACATCGCCAGCGACGTGGCGGCCTTCTTCAACCTCTTGACCGGCTGCTCCGAGGCGGTGGGCTGGCTGAAGCTGAGCATGGCGCCGACCGGCCTGCGGCAGCGCTTCCTCGACTTGATCGACCGCGAGATGCAGATCTCCACGCCCGACCGGCCCGGGCTGATCATGGTGAAGGTCAATTCGCTGCAAGACCCGGAGATCTGCCGGGCCTTGTACCGTGCCAGCCAGGCGGGGGTGAAAGTGCAACTCAACGTCCGCGGCGTATGCTGCCTGCGCCCCGGCGTGTTCGGCGTCTCGGAGAACATCGAGGTTCGCTCCATCATCGACCGTTTCCTGGAGCACGCGCGGATTTTCTACTTCCGCAACGGCGGTCATGAAGAAGTCTATCTCGGCAGCGCGGACTGGATGACGCGGAATTTGTCTAAGCGGCTGGAAATTCTCTTCCCCATCGCCGACGTGAATCTGCGGCGGCGTTTGATCGACCTGTTGACCACCTGTTTTGCCGACAATGTCAAGGCGCGACGGCTGATGTCCGACGGCAGCTACCAGCCCGTGGAGCGAACGGGCCCGCGGGTGCGGGCGCAGGCGATTTTCTACAAGAACGCGGTGGACGCGGTCCATCTGGCTCAGCAGGCGGCCTTGCAGTTTCGCCCGCTGACGCGGCCGCATTGAAAAGTAGGGTGGGTCAAGCAAACCGTGATCTTGGTGGAGGGTTGGCCGCACGATAAATGCTTGTCTCGAATGACGGGCCGGGGCACCGACAGGCCGGTTTGCGCAGCCCCACCAGCATCAGGCAGGGCGTCGCGCGCCAGTGCGTTCCTCAAGAAAAGAGGCCCGAATTCCGCCAATGGTGGGGCTGCGCTTCGCTGGACCCACCCTACATGCCCAACCCACCCCACAACTGTTCCCGCCCGCAACCGGGAATCAAACGGCCCAGGGAGTTGAAAATCGCCCCGCTTCCGGTCAGAATAAAGTCTTGGAAGCCCTGAAGTTCTCCTCCACCTTGATCTATGCCGCCTATGGGTTACCGAAGTCTTCGCGACTGCGTCTTTGATTTGCGGGCTTCCGGCCAGTTGATCCTGGTCGATCTGCCGGTGGATCCGAACTTGGAGATGGCGGAAATTCAGCGTCGGCTATTCCGCGCCGGCGGCCCGGCGGTGCTGTTCACCAGCGTCAAGGGATGCAGCTTCCCTATGTTGGCCAACCTGTTCGGCACCATGGAGCGGATGCGGTACTTGTTTCGCGACACGCTGGAGACGGTGCGTCGGCTGGCGGTCTTGCAGGTCGATCCGTCCGATCTGCTGCGGCGGCCGCGGCTGTACTTGAAATCGCCCTGGGCCGCCTGGCACGCCCGGCCGCGCAAAGTGTCGCGCGGCCCGGTAATGACCAAGCAGACCACCATCGACCAGTTGCCGCAGTTGAAGTCGTGGCCTAACGACGGCGGCCCCTACATCACCTTGCCGCAAGTTTATAGCGAGGATCCAGAGCGGCCGGGGCTGGAGCATGGCAACCTGGGCATGTACCGCGTGCAACTCGGCGGCGGACAGTACGTGCGGAACCGCGAGATCGGCCTGCACTACCAGATCCAGCGAGGACTGGGCGCCCACCATGCCGCCGCCATCCGCCGCAAGGAACGCCTGCGGGTGAACGTGTTCGTGGGTGGGCCGCCCGCCATGACGGTGGCCGCCGTCATGCCGCTGCCCGAGGGCATCAGCGAACTGGCCTTTGCCGGCGTGCTGGGGGGCCGCCGGGTGCCCATGCTCTGCGCGGCTGGCCAGTTGCCCATCCATGCCGAGGCCGACTTTTGCATCACCGGACACCTCGATCCGGCGCGGCAGTTGCCCGAGGGGCCCTTTGGCGATCACCTGGGCTATTATAGCCTGACGCACGATTTCCCCGTGATGCTAGTGGAACGGGTCTATCATCGCCCCGACGCCATCTGGCCGTTCACCGTGGTGGGCCGCCCGCCACAAGAAGACTCGATGTTCAGCAAACTGGTCCACGAGTTGGTCGGGCCGGTGATTCCGCAGGCCATCCCCGGGGTGCGGGTGGTTCATGCCGTCGAGGCGGCCGGCGTGCATCCGCTGTTGCTGGCTGCCGGCAGCGAACGGTACGTTCCTTACGAGGAGCAACGCCGCCCGCGCGAGTTGCTCACCTTGGCTAATGCCCTGCTGGGGCACGGGCAGTTGTCGCTGGCCAAGTACCTGTGCATTGTGGCGACCGAGGATAACCCTGCCTTGGATGTCTACCACGTGCCCGACTTCCTCCGCCACGTGCTAGAGCGGGTCGATTGGCGGCGCGACCTGCACTTCCAGACCTGTACGACCATGGACACGCTTGATTATAGCGGTATTGGTTTGAACGAGGGTTCCAAGCTGGTG
>CAYYBU010000406.1:0-4068 GCA_964469945.1 uncultured Planctomycetaceae bacterium | reverse complement strand
GCAGCACTTGATCTGCCAGGTGCCGATCACCTATTCGCAGGCCGCCTTGGGGGCGGTCATCGAGGTGCCCACGCTCGATGGCCGCGAGGAACTGACCATTCCGGCCGGCACGCAGCCGGGCGAGGTGTTTACCCTTCGCGGCCGCGGCATGCCGGATCCCCGGCATCGGGGCCGCGGCGACCTGTTGGTGCAGGTGTCGATCGAAGTTCCCAAGAAACTTGCCGAGCGGCACGAGCAAGTGCTGCGGGAGTTGGCGGAAATCGAAAACACCCACGTGACGCCCAAACGCAAGAGCTTCGTGGATAAGCTCAAAGAATACTTCCAGTCCGAAGAATAACAGGCAGGAGAATACTCCATGGCTGAAGACAGACCCAACCAAAACGATCCGGACGTCGGGCGAGACTCCGCCCGCGACGGGATCGACGGCGAGGTTGCCGCGGAACAGACCAACCTGTTGGAACAGTTGCGCGCCGATCTGGAAGGAGCGAAAGATCGGGTGTTGCGCAGCCAGGCGGAGTTGGAAAATTACCGCAAGCGCGCCGCCCGTGAAATCGAAGACCATCACCGCTACGCGAATCTGCCGCTGCTGCGCGATATGCTGCCGGTGTTGGACAACATCGAACGCGCGGTCGGCGCCGCCGACAAAACGCACGATGCGGCCAGTTTATTGGACGGCATCAAGATGGTTGTGCAGCAGCTCGATACCGTTTTGCAGCGTTACCATTGCGTGCGGATCGAAGCCTTGCACCAGCCCTTCAATCCGCACCTGCACGAAGCGATCTCGCAGCAGCCCACCGCCGAGTATCCACCCAACACGGTGATTCTCGTCGCGCAACAAGGTTTTCAACTGTTCGACCGGGTGGTGCGGCCCAGCCAGGTGATTGTCTCCACGAAGAATACCCAGTAGTCAGGATTGCCATGCCGACCTACGATTACGTTTGCGATGCGTGTGAACATGAGTTCGAGTTGTTCCAATCGATCATGGAGGATGCCAAGAGCAAGTGTCCGAAGTGCGGCAAGCTGAAACTGCGCCGCCTGATTGGCCCGGGAGCGGCCATCGTTTTCAAGGGATCGGGGTTCTACCAGACCGACTACCGCAGCGAATCGTACAAGAAGGCGGCCGCCGCCGATCGCAGCAATGGCAACGCCGGCGCCGACGGCACCAGCAAGAGTAAAGAGAAGGGCGCCAGCGGCGCCAAGAGCAAGAAGTAAAGCCTCATGGCCTCGGTTCGCTGTCTCACCTGCGGCAAACAGTTCGATTCTCAGCAGAGCCCGGCGATGCCCTTTTGCAGCGAGCGCTGTCGGCTGATCGACCTGGGCCGCTGGTTGGGGGAAGCCTATGGCGTGCCCACGGAAGCGGCGGATAACGATGCCGAGCCGCCGGAGGAAGAGGACTAGCCTTCCCAGCTTGCATGGATTCCCTGGATTCGTATAATGGCGGCACTGGGGCCCTTCTCGGGCGGAAGCTGTTTTTGCGGCCGAGTTGCGGGCAATCGTGGAATTTCATGAGGGGATTCTGCTATGTTGGAAGTCGAAGGCGGCACTGTGCGCTCCGTGGCCTGGTCGGAAATCTGCCCCTGGCTGGGGCTGTTCCGCGTCTTTCGGCTGGCCATCAGTTTGCGCGTGCTGGTGTTTGGAGCGGCAGGCATCGCCCTGACCCTTGCCGGCTGGTGGGCCCTGGGGCAGGTTTTCTCCGGCAACGAGCAGGCGAAGGCACTGTCGAAGGCAATTGCCAGCGATGCCCCGTGGACCGTGGTGGCCGACGGCGCACCCTCATGGCCGGCGAGCGCCAAAACGATCCTTGAACACCCGGTCGATCCGGTCTTCGGAACCTGGGTGCGGCTGAGCCAGCCGGTGTGGGCCATCTTGACCCGTCCACGGCTGGCGGTGGCCCCCTTGGCGTACTTGGTCCTGTCGGCACTCTGGACGCTGGCGGTCTGGGCGCTGGCGGGTGGCGCCATCAGCCGTATCGCGGCCGTGCAATTGACCTCCGACGAACGGGTTGGCTGGGGTGCCGCCCTGCGGTTCGCCAGCTCGAAGTGGCTCTCCTATTTTGCCGCGCCGCTGTTTCCCTTGTTGGGCATCATCTTGTTGGCCATCCCGCTGGCCATTCTGGGTCTGCTCATGCGAACCAGCGGGGGCCTCTTGCTGGTCGGGCTGATTTGGCCGCTGCTGTTGGCCGCCGGCCTGATCATGGCTCTGCTGCTGTTGGGGTTGGTCTTCGGCTGGCCGCTGATCTGGGCCACCATCAGCACCGAAGGCACCGATACCTTCGATGCCCTGAGCCGCTCCTATGCCTATGTGTTCCAGCGGCCGCTGCGATATCTCTTTTATGCGATCGTGGCCGCTGTGCTGGGCTGGTTGGGCTGGCTGCTGGTGCAAAACTTCGCCGCGGCGGTCATTTGGCTGACCTATTGGGCCGCCGGCTGGGGAGCTGCCGGAGATCGCATCGACCTCATTCGCGGCATCAAAATCGCGGACGTGAAGGACCTGGCAGGAATCAGCTATGCAGGCGGCGCGATGATCCGCTTCTGGGTCGGCTGCGTCCAGTTCCTGGCCGCTGGTTACTTCTACGGCTACTTTTTCACGGCGGCCTCGGCCATGTACCTGTTGTTGCGCCGCGACGTGGATGCCACCGAGATGGACGAAGTCTTCCTCGACGCCGACCAGGGCGAGCAGACCAAGGAACCAGCCTCCGTCGAGAGCGAGGCGAACGGCACGCCCGCTACCGATGAGGCAATAGCCTCGGCCAAGGCAGACCCGGCCGGCAACTCGGACAACACGCCCGCGTAAGTGTAGCAGGCACGCGCCGTGTGGGCTGCTACGTACTCCTCACGCTCCGTCGTGAGGAATTGCATCACGACGGAGCGTGAGGAGTACGGAAGTTGTTTTTCGGCTGGCCTTACACGGCCCCCGGCCCGCGCGAACCATCGCCGATCTGAATGGCCTCAAGGGCCGGGAGAACGAAGATTTTGCCGTCGCCAATGGTCCCTTCGGGGCCAGTGCGGGCAACATGGATCAGCGTGGCCAGGGTCCGCTCCAGGAAGTCGTCGTTGACGACGATTTCCAGGGCCACTTTGCGCAGCAGCGTCGTGGTATATTCGTGCCCGCGATACAGCTCCGTGCGGCCACGCTGCCGGCCGAAGCCTTGTGCATCGCAGATCGTCAATCGCGTCACTTCGATTTTTTCCAGGGCCTCGCGCACGGCACTCAGTTTCGTCGGCTGAATAATGGCGATCACCAGTTTCACGCGATTTTCTCCCCAGAGAAAGTTATTTTTCGGCCGATTCCAGCATACCCGCCGGACAGGTGAAAGCAAAGACCCGCAAGACTTCAATTGGCCCACCTATGAAAATCGGTTATAATTCCCGTTCGGCACTATCATGTTGGCTTGAGGGTTCGTGACCGTGCATTATTCTCGGCTTTTCATAAAGATTCTGCTGCTGGCCGGTGGTGTGTTGTGGGCCGTGTCGGCCTCCTCCTCGCAGGCGTTTGCGGCTGGCGGAGGACCGGGTGATTCGTTCGGCGGCGGCGACGATGCCAGTGGAGTCTCGGTGACGGCGCAGTTTACGGCCCCGGCGGCCGGTCGGCCCGGACAATTATTCGTTACCGCGACCATGCAGCCCGGCTGGCACATCTACTCGCTCACGCAGAAGCCCGGCGGACCGCTGGCCAGCAAAATCGACTTGACGCCGCCCAACGGCGTTCGCGTGCCGGCGGCGTTCGAGCCTTCTCCGCCACCGGTGAAGAAGACGGGCACGGTCTTCGGAGACCTGCTGGTCGAGACGCACGAGGGGACCGTCACTTGGCACGCTCCGTTGGAATTGGCCCCCGGGGTCGATCCGGCAAGTTTGGCGACGCTGGCCATTCCGGGGCGACTGAACGTCCAGGCATGTAATGAGCAAGGCTGTTTTCCGCCGCGCGATTATGCCTTTACGGCCAAGCTGGGTCATGGCGTCGCGCTGGCCGGCGCCCCGGAAGCCGCGCCCGAGCGGGCTCCCGCGACGCCGCCGAAGAACCGCAGCGAAGCCGCGTCGCCGGCCAACCCGAAAAGCGATGCCCGCTCGT
>CAYYBU010000405.1:0-4069 GCA_964469945.1 uncultured Planctomycetaceae bacterium | reverse complement strand
ACCACCGCACAGCCCACCTCCGTTGCGATCAAGGCCGGATCGAGCCACTGGATCTCTCGCGCCGTGCCATCGCTTTCCGACCGCACGCCGTCATCCCAGGCGTCGCCGTTGATAGCGCCACCCAACAGCCCATCGATGCGGCGCCCGCTCTCCTTGAGGTTCGATTGCAGCCGGGCCAGCGTGCTGTACAGTCCGCCCTCGGCCAGCAACTCGTCGTGCGAGCCTTGTTCGATGAGCCGGCCCTGATCGAAGACCAGCAACCGGTCGGCGTCGCGCAGCGTCGACAGGCGATGGGCAATCACCAGCGTGGTGCGCTTGCGCGCCAGGCGGCGAATGGCATCGCAGATGGCCCGTTCCGATTCCGCATCGACGCTGGCGGTGGCCTCGTCGAGGATGAGGATGGGCGGATCCAGCAGCAGGGCCCGCGCGATGGAGAGCCGCTGCCGTTCGCCGCCGGACAGCCCGGAGCCGCCCTCGCCCAGTTGGTTCTCGTAGGCCAGCGGCATCTGCATGATGTAATCGTGGGCGTCGGCGTGCCGGGCGGCGCGGAGGATCTGTTCCGGCGTCGCCTGGCGATCACCGTAGGCGATGTTGTCGGCGACCGCTGCGCGAAAGAGGAACGGCTCTTGCAGCACCATGCCGATTTGCCGCCGCAATTGCCGCGGGGCCATCGCCCGCGTGTCGGCGCCGTCGATGAGGATCCGCCCCGCGTCGATCTCGTAGAGCCGGCCGATCAGGCTCACCAGCGTGGACTTGCCCGAGCCGCTGCGGCCCACGACGCCGATCATTTGGCCCGGCTCGACCGTGAAGCTCACCTCTTTGAGCACCGGCCGGTTCTTGTCGTAACCGAACGACACGTCTTGGAATTGCAGGCGTCCGCGGACCCGGTCCAACGGCCGCGCCGGCTCCGCATCCTCGCGCTCGCCCGGCGAGCCCGGGGACTGTCCCCATTTTCCTTCGACGTCACCCCGAGAGACACCGACAATGGGACTGTCCGCTTCCTGCTCGCCCGGCGTGTCGAGCACCTCGAAGATGCGGCGGCTGGTGGTGAAGAAGCTGCTGAACCAGTTGGTCGATTCGGCGATCGAGGTCAGCGGCGCGTAGAACATGGCCAGATACATGAGGAAGGCCATCAGCGAGCCGAGCGTCATGCGGCCGAAGAGCACGTCGCTGCCGCCGATGTACCACACGGCCAGCCCGCCCAGGGCAAACAGCAGTCCCATGAGGCTGGTGAAGGTCGAGGTGGAACTATCGACCGTCTGCCGCGAGTCGCGCAAGCGGCGGCTAGATTGGCAGAAGCGCTCGATTTCGTGGTCCTCTTGCACGAAGGCCTTGACCACCCGCATCCCCGAGAGCATTCCCAGCAGCGCCGATGCCTGCTTTCCCACGGCTTCCCAATAATGCTGGTAGCGCGGATTCAGGTAGTGGGTGAAGTACCAACTGCCGCCGACGATCAGCGGCATGGGCAGCATGGTGACCACCGCCAGCTTGGGATTCAGATAGCAGAGCATCACGCCGATGCCCAGCAGTTGCAGGGCCTGCAGGAGCAAGCCGCTGGTCATGTGATAAATCAGCGTGTGCAAGGTTTCGGTGTCGTAAGCCACGCGGCTCATGAGCATGCCCACCTGGTTGTGGTCGTAGTAGGCCAAGGGCAATTCGTTGAACTTCTTCACCAGGGCGTTGCGCAAGTTGGCCGTCAGGGTGCTGCCGACGTGGCTGGAAATGTGCCCTTTCCAAATGGTCACCCACGCGGAGGCCAGTCGCACCAGCAGCAGCCCCGCCACGATGGCCAACAACAGCATCAGTAATGCTTGGGTGCCGCCGCGGGGCGGCTTCGCGTCGAGGACCCGATCGACCATCAGGCGTTGCAACATGGGGGGAACCACCTCGATGGCCACGGCCCCCAGCGACAGGCCCAGCAACAGCAACACGCTGATGCGAAAAGGCCGCATCAAGGTCAGGAGCCGGCCGGCCATGTGCCATTTCTGTCCGCGCGCCGGCGCCTCCTGGTGGCCGGAAGGCCACGGCGCGGTGGAACTGCCCTTGCCGGCCAAGGGCCTGGTTCTCTGCGAGCCATCGTGGTCATCCTCGCAGCGGCGCCAGTCGTTGAGTCGCTCGAGCAGCTTGTTCAAAGGGGGATCGGCGTTTCCCGCCCGGCGCAGAATGTCCCTCCATCGTCCCTCGACCTGGACCTGGAGGAAACACGAGCCGACCGACGGCTCCACGCGAAAGTCCTCGATGGCGTCCCGGCGCCACTGCCGCGGCGAATCAGGCAAGCCGTTTTTGCCCAGGACCACCAAACTCCCCGCATAGACGATGAGCCGCTCCGGGGCCGGATTTCCGGCCAGATCGAGATTCGTCTCGAAACAACACGCCTTGGAACCACTCAACCCGCGATCGGTAGTCAACGGATCACACTCGCCAAGAGACCTACCGTCCATATGTCGCTCTGAAATCAAGGTCCGTGGTGTGAAAATCCGAGGCCGCCGGCTTGGGGGAACGTACAATGGCCCGGAAAGCAGCCACTGGCGATCCGTTGCCATAGTTTACAGTTCGCACAATTCTTCGCCGACAAGCGGGTATCTTCAAGTCTGGCCGTTGTCGAAAAACATGGACCTACTCCCTCGGCGTGCGTCCGGGCACGTCATTTGCTCGCGATGCGGGACGCCGCTAAGGGTGTTCCCTATTCAGCAGCGGATGGTTTTTCCATTTCCCCTTGCTCAAGAGACACTCCAAGTTGCCGTTGCGAAAAATCATTGCGGCTGCGGAACCGCGTCCAGCGGCCGGGGTTGAATACATTACTGTCTGTTCAATTCAATTCACTTGCGGAGGATGGTACGATGAGAAGCGTGCGAATCGTTCTGGCCCTGGCCGTTACCTTGTCGCTGGCAAGCGCCGTGTTGGCTGCCCCCAAGACGGACAAGAAAGCCCCCCCTTGTCCGGCGGCCCAGCGGATCGACAGCATCGTCAAGGGCCTGACCTTGACTAGCGACCAGAAGACGAAGCTCGAGGGCCTCAAGAAGGAGTTTGGTCCCAAGCTGGCGGATGCCCTGAAGAAGCAGGACGTGTTGACGCCCGATCAGAAGAAGGCCGCCGACAAGGCCCGCAAGACCGCCAAGGCGGCCGGCAAAGACAAGAAGGCCATTCAGGCCGCCGTGGAGGCAGCCGTGAAGATGACCGACGCCCAGAAGACGCAGCAGGCCGACGCCAAGAAGAAAGTCGGCGCGTTGGGGAAAGCATTGCACGAGAAGGTGTTGGCCGTGTTGACGGATGACCAAAAGGCGCAACTGAAGGCCGCCCACTGCAAGAAGAAGAGCTGCAAGTAAGCAGTTTTCGCTTTCGGAGGGTCGGAAATTGGAGTCGAGGGCCGATCTCGCCGCCGGGATCGGCCCTCGGCCATTTGCGCCGACTCGACGGGGTAACCGTTCACGGGGCGGGGGAGAGGGGGACAGGTCCATGTTTTCGGACGACGTCGTACTTGGAAACAGCGCGGATTGGCCGAAAAATGGACCAGTCCCCGCCCACCCCGTGAACGGTTACTCGACGGAACTCGGTAACGCCAAAACCCCCAACGCGCGTCCTACGGCCCCGGCGGCTTGCTGCCGGACGTTTTTCCGAGAACTTTGAAGCGTGCTGCCCGTTCCTCGGGCGTGCCGAAGAGATCTTCGGTCAACTCGTCGAGCATGTACACCTCGACGCGCGAGTTCCGCGCCTGGGCCGCCGGATCCGCGCTGATCGAGTAGGGCTCGAAGGGGCCGCCTTGGCTGAGGCGGATGCGTTCCGGCTCGATGCCCTGTTGGACGAGAAATTTCATCGTGGAGCAGCAGCGGGCGTAGGACAATTCCCAGGCGTCTTTGCCCTCGTTTCCCGGGCCCGCGGGACGATTGGTTGCGTGACCGCGGATCTCGATCTTGTACGATTTACCGCGATAGTCGGGCAATAACTGCTTCAATTGCTCCTTGCTGCTGTCGTCCAGTTCGGCGGACGTTTCGGCGAACACCACGAAGACTCCCTCGCTGCGCTGGTCGCCGGCGTGAATCGCCATCAGGCTGGGCCGCGAAACCACCAC
>CAYYBU010000404.1:0-4069 GCA_964469945.1 uncultured Planctomycetaceae bacterium | reverse complement strand
CTGGTCGTGGTGTTGTCGGCGGGCCTGGCCGTGGCGGGTCGGGGCGGCGGCGGCGGCGGTGGGCGTGGTGGTGGCGGCGGCTTTCGCGGTGGAGGCGGCGGTGGATACCACACGCCTTCTTTCAGCACCCCGCGTGAGAACTTCAGCGCTCCGCGTCAGAACTTCAACGCTGCGCGCGTTGCCGAGACACCCGCGTTTCGACCGTCGTCGCAAAATCTCGGGGCCAACCGCCCCGCCCAGACGCCGAGCAACCGGCCGGGCATCGGTCAACGGCCGGAAATTGCCCGCACGCCCAGTTGGGACAACCGCCTCAACGCCGGCAATCGTACCGGTATCGAAAATCGTGCCGGCATCGATAATCGTGCCAATATCGGCAACCGCACCAACATCGCCGTCAACAACCGGACCAACAACATCGTGCGGCCGACGCATAACGATTGGAACCGCGGCGACTGGTATCACGGCGATTGGCACGGCAACTGGAACAACTCCTGGTATAATCGGCCGGTGGGCTGGTGGGCGGCTGGCTATTGGGCCGGTGATGCCCTTTCCGCGATTCCCTGGTCCTGGGGATATTGGTCCTACTACAATCCGTACTACACGGGTGTGATTGCCGACGGCGGCACACCCATCGATTACTCGCAGCCGATCGTGGAGGCGCAGGCCGCCGCGCCGGTTGCCGCGTCAGCGGGTCTGACCGCCGAGCAACAGGCGACGCCCTTGCTCGATGCGGCGCGCGCGGCCTTCATGCAGGGCGACTATAAGACCGCGCTGGCCCAGGTGGACCAAGCCATTGCGCAAGTGCCCAACGACACCGTGCTGCACGAGTTCCGCGGCCTGGTGCTCTTCGCACTGGGACGCTACAAGGAAGCGGCTGCGGCCGACTATGCCGTGTTGTCCGCCGGTCCCGGTTGGGATTGGACGACGCTGAGCGGCCTCTATCCGAACGTGGATGTTTACACCGAGCAACTCCGCGCCTTGGAGCAGTACGTCAAATCGCACCCCGCGGTATCGGCGGCGAAATTCCTGCTGGCCGATCACTACCTGACTTGCGGGCACACCGACGCAGCCGCCACACAGCTCGCGGACGTCGTGCGGCTGAATCCCAAGGACCAGTTGTCCGCTCAATTGCTCAATAGCATTTCCACGGCGGATACGGCCGAGCCGGCCGCGCCAGCCGCGCCGAGCCGCTCGGTGACCGCTGCGAAGCCGGCCGATGCGTCGAGTCTCGTGGGCAACTGGACTGCGGCGCGTGCCGATAGCGCCACGATCAAACTGGCCCTAACCCGCGACGGAAAATTTACCTGGGCGCTGGCCTCCAAAGGCAAGCCGCAGCAGTTCAGCGGCACGTATACCGTTGCCGACAACCTGCTGGTCCTCAAGCAAGGTGATAATCCCATGATGGTGGGCCAGGTCGCCTCGCTGGCCGGCGACCGCTTTAATTTCAAGCTGGTGGGAGACAACCCCAACGACCCCGGCCTGACGTTTGAACGCTAAGTCCAACGCAAAGGAGTCAGGTCCATGTTTTCGGACAAGGCTTTCCTCGAAAAACGAAGCGTTTGAGCCGAAAAATGGACCGGACCCCGACTTTGCAGTTCTCCTGGCTGCGGGCCCGCGCCGCTGGCCAATGCGGCCTTTCTTCGCTACACTTACGGCGTTGTCGTCACCGTAACTGCCATTATTGCCATGCCTGCCAATCTGACTGCCCAGTATCTGAAGGCCCAAGAGGAGTACCGCCGCGCCGCCGCGCCCGAGGAAGAACTGAAGTGCCTGCAGGTCATGATGCAGGAAATCCCCAAACATAAGGGGACCGACCACCTGCAGGCCGACCTGAAAACGAAGATCGCTCAGGTCAAACGGGAGATGGCCGCCGAGAAAGGGGCTAGCAAGAAGACAGGTCGCGGCCTGCGCATCCCCCGCCAAGGCGCCGGCACGGCAATTTTGTTAGGGGGGGTAAATGCGGGTAAGAGCCAACTCATCGCCAGCATCACCCGGGCGACGCCCGAGGTGGCCCCTTATCCGTTCACCACGCGGACGCCCACGCCGGCCATGATGCCCTGGGAAGATGTCTTCGTGCAAGTGATCGACACGCCGCCGATCACCACCGACTACATGGATCCACACATGTACGGCCTGATCCGGGCGGCCGATCTGGCGCTGTTGATGGTCGATCTGGGCAGCGACGACGGCATCGAACAGTGCCAGGAGGTGCTCGACCGCTTGAAGGAGACCAAGACCCGGCTGGCTGCTACTTCCTTTCTCGACGAAAACGACGTGGGACTGTCCTATACGCGGACCTATCTGGTTCCCAACAAGATCGACCTGCCCGAGGCGTCCGCGCGATTGGAGTTGCTGCACGAGCTTTGCCCGCTGGACTTTACCGAATACGTCATCTCGGCCACGACGGGCATCGGCCTGGAGCAACTCCGCGGGGCGATCTACCAATCGCTGGACGTGATCCGCGTCTACAGCAAGCTGCCCACGGCCAAGGAGGCCGACCGCCAGCGCCCCTTTACCCTGCGCCGCGGCAGCAGCCTGTTGGAAATGGCCGGCCAGGTCCACAAGGATTTTCTCACCGGCCTGAAATTCGCGCGCGTCTGGGGCGAGGCCGTCCACGACGGCACGGTCGTCAAGGGCGACTACGTGTTGCACGACAAGGATATCGTCGAGTTGCATATATGACCAACATCGAAATCGCCGCCGCCTTCGAAACTGTGGCCGACCTGCTCGAATTCCAGGATGCCAATCCGTTCCGTGTAAGGGCGTATCGCAACGCGGCCCGCACGATTCGCGAACTGCCCGAATCGTTGGCCGAGCTGGCAGCCGATCCGGAGCGGAAACTGACCGACTTGGAAGGCATCGGTAAGGACCTGGCCGAGAAGATCGCCACCCTGCTGGAGACCGGCGCGCTGCCCATGCTCCGGGAACTGTTGGCGGATATCCCCGAGAGCGTGCTGGATTTGCTGCGCATTCCGGGGCTGGGGCCCAAGCGGGCGGCCATCCTGCATCGCGAGTTGAAGATCGACACCCTCGACCAGCTTCGCCAGGCCTGCGAGGCCCACCAGGTTCGCCAGCTCAAGGGGTTCGGCGAGAAGACCGAGATGGCCATCCTCGCAGGCATGGAGATCGCCAGCGAGGCGGGCCGTCGCATGCTCTGGGCCGAGGCCGACCAATGCGCCCAGGAGATTTTGCAATACATGCGCACTTCGCCGGCCGTGGCGCGGATCGAGGCGGCCGGCAGTTACCGCCGCGGCAAGGAAACCGTCGGCGACCTGGATTTCCTCGCGATCGCACCCGACGTTGCGGCCGCCATGGACCACCTGGCCGCCCACGAAGCCGTGGCCGAGGTGCTCGCCCGCGGCAAGACCAAAATGTCGGTGCGCCTCGGTGGCGGGCTGCAATTGGACCTTCGTGCGGTACCGGCCGAGTCGTTCGGCGCCGCCTGGCAATATTTTACCGGCTCGGAGGAGCACAACATCGTCCTCCGCGGCCTGGCCAAGGACCGCGGGCTGAAGATCAACGAATACGGCGTCTTCCGCGGCGAAGAGTCCATCGCCGGGCGGACCGAAGAAGAAGTCTATGCTGCCATGGAACTGCCCTGTTTCCCGCCGGAACTGCGCGAGGCCCGGCACGAGTTCGAGTGGGCGCGCGAGGGCAAGCTGCCGCAATTGATCGAGCTGGCCGATATCCGCGGCGACTTGCACATGCACAGCACCTGGACCGACGGACAGGCCAGCATCGAGGAGATGGCGACAGCCGCCAAAGCCCGCGGGCTGAAGTACATCGCCTTGACCGATCACTCCAAGCGGGTCTCGATGGTCAACGGACTCGACGCCCAGCGGATCCGCCAGCAATGGGCCGAAATCGATCGCCTCAACGAGCGCCTGCGGGGCATCGCCGTGCTCAAGGGGGTCGAGGTCGATATCCTCGAACGTGGCGGGCTCGATCTGGACGACGATGTGTTGGCCGAGGCCGATTGGGTGAATGCCAGCATCCATTACGGCCAGAACCAGCCGCGCGAGCAGATCACGCGCCGCGTGCTGGGGGCGCTGGAAAATCGCTATGTGTA
>CAYYBU010000403.1:0-4073 GCA_964469945.1 uncultured Planctomycetaceae bacterium | reverse complement strand
TTTTTCACAAGCTCGCCGTGTGCCGTCCGCCCGTTACGGCACACGGCGTGTGCCTGCTACAAATCCTACCAGTCCAACCAGCGCCGCACCGTGTGCGACGTGGCCGCACGGCCCTCCCGGGCGATGGCCGTAGTCAAGGGAATTTCCTTGGGACACACGCGCACGCAGTTCTGTGCAAAGCTACAGGTCTCGATGCCCCCTTCGCCCACCAAGACGTCCATCCGTTCCCGGGCGAGCATCTTGCCGATGGGATTGAGGTTGAACAACTCGACCTGGCCGATGGCAAAGGCGCCCACGTAACCGCGCAGATTGGCGTCGCGGAGCCGCGCGTCGTACTGCTCGGGCGTCTCGCCTTCGCGGCAGGGCAACTCGATCTTGAGATATTGCGGACAGGCCTCCAGGCAACAGCCGCAGACGATGCACTGGCTGTACTGGTAGGCCAGTTCCTGGTCCTGTTGCGACTGCCGCGGGCCGGGACCCATGTGCAGGTAACTGTCGACCGGGATCCAGGCCTGGATTCTTTCCAGGGCGGCAAACATCCGCGAGCGGTCCACAACCAGGTCGCGCAGCACGGGGAATTTGGTCATGGGCCGCAACTCGATCTCGGCGGCATGATCGGCCAACAGGCGGTCCACCAGGGCCGTGCATGCCTGGCGGACGTGACCGTTGACCAGCATCGTGCAAGCCCCGCAGATTTCTTCCAGGCAATTGCATTCCCAGGCCACCGGAGCCACCGCGTGGCCGTCGGCGGTGGTCGCCTTGGCGGCGATCTTCTCCAGCACGCTGATGCAGTTCATGTCGGCTTCCCAATCGACCTCGAACCGCTGCCAATAGGGCGTCTGCCCCGGCATGTCCTGGCGAAGGATGCGCACCATGAACGTCTTCCGTGGTGCGGCAACGTGGGCGGCGGATGAATCGGTCATGTTTTGCTGCTTTGTCGAGGTTCCTGTATCCGGCACACTCCGTGTGCCGCCGGCACAGCAGCACACGGCGTGTGCCGGATACGTTATGTTTGCTGCTGCCGCTCTTTCCAAACTTCTTCGACCAACTTGGCCCCCGCCCCGCCATATAACCGCGGCCGCGGCGGAATCAACGAAGTGTCGACGTCTTCATAGCGGATCGCCGGCTCGCCGTCCGCAGGCAAGCTGACGACGGTCGATTTCAACCACTTCCGCGTGTTCTCCTGGAAACGATCGACCCACTGTTCGGCCAGCCGGCGGGCCTCGGCCGGTTTCTCCGTTTCAATGTCGGGCATGGCAAACTCGGGCTTGTAGTGCGCGCCGCGACATTCGTCCCTCAGCAGGGCCGCCTTGACGATCGCCTTGGCAATGGGGAACATGTCTTGCAGCGCCCGGGCGAAGACCACGTTCTGATTGAGCCAATTGCCGCTGTCGGAAAGCGAGCCGCGGCGGGCCTGCTGCTCCAACTCCGCGATGCTCGCGTAGGCGGCGGCCAGATCCCGGTTGTGCCGCACGACCGTGGCCGCACGGGTCATCAATTGCCCCAACTCGGCGTGCAGCCGATAGGGATTCGGGCCTCCGGCAGGCCGCGCCAGCATGGCTTTGTGCTCGGCCAGATGCCGCATGCAGGCCTGCTCGTAGAACGACGAGTGCTGTTCGCCGGCCGTGCCGCCGGGCAAGTTCTGCATGTAACGCATCACACCCGGGGCCACGATCAGACCGCTGAAGATGCAGGCCACCAGGGAGTTGGCCCCCAGGCGGTTGGCGCCGTGATACTGGTAGTCGCATTCGCCGATGGCGTACAGGCCGGGGATGTTGGTCTGCTGGTTGCGCGGCGAGCCGATCGCCAGCCCCCCTTCGGCGTTGCGCTCGTAATCGCACCACAGCCCGCCCATCGTGTAATGGACGGCGGGAAAGATCTTCATGGGGGTGGTGCGCGGATCGGCGCCTTGAAACTTTTCGTAAATCTCCAGCACGCCGCCCAGCTTGCGATCGAGCGTTTCCCGGGGCAACGCGGTCACGTCGAGATAGACGCAAAAGCGGTCCCGTTCGACGCTCAAGCCCTCGCGCACACAGACGTTGAATATCTCGCGGGTGCCGATGTCCCGCGGCACCAGGTTGCCGTAGGTCGGATAACGCTCTTCGAGGAAATAATACCGCTCGCGCTCGGGAATGTTCTGCGGCGGGCGGGGATCCTGCGCGGTGCGCGGCACCCAGACGCGGCCCCCTTCGCCGCGGACGCTTTCGCTAATCAGCCGCAACTTGTCGGGGCCGGGGATGGCCGTGGGGTGAACCTGAATGAACTCGGGGTTTCCATACGCGGCCCCCGCCTGGAAGCAGCGGCTCACGGCGCTGCCGTTGCAGGCCAGCGAGTTGGTCGACAGTCCGAAGAGCAGTCCCGCGCCGCCGCTGGCGATGATGACGGCATCGGCCGGCAGGGCATGGATCTTCATGGTCACCAGGTCCTGGGCCACGCAACCGCGGCAGCGTCCCTGGTCGTCGAGGATGGGTCCCAGGAAGTCCCAGAACTCGTACTTGGTCACTTTGCCCGCCACGCCCCAACGACGCACCTGCTCGTCCAGGGCATAGAGCAACTGTTGGCCGGTGGTCGTCCCGGCGAAGGAGGTGCGGCGGAAGAGCGTGCCGCCGAAGCGGCGCTGGTCGCGGAAGCCCTCGTGGGTGCGATTGAAGGTCACTCCCAGGCGGTCCAACAGGTCGATAATTCGCGGCGCCCAGGCGACCATTTCCTTCACCGGCGGCTGATGTTGCAGAAACTCGCCGCCGTAGACGGTGTCGTCGAAATGCCGCGACTCGTTGTCGCCGAGTTGGCGGGTGAGGTCGTTGACGCTATTGATGCCCCCCTGCGCACAGCAACTATGCGAACGCCGCAGGGGCAACAGGCTCATCACGCTCACGTGGCACTGCAACTCGGCCAGTTTCATGGCCGCCGCCAGACCGGCCAGGCCGCCGCCAATTACCATCACTCGCGGATTGACCATGGTTCAGTGTCCTTTCCCGTTGGATCGGCCGAAAAATGATCTCAGCCTTCGGGAAGGGGACAGTCCCATTTTCGTCGGACGAAAATTGGGACAGTCCCCAGGCTTTCTCTCGGCCGATTCATAAACGAGCAGGCCGACGCCGCCCAGCACCGCGGCCAGGCTGGCGGCGGTGGCCGGCCCCGTGGCCACCGGCACGCGGAGCATGCCCAGCAGGGCGCCGAGGCCCACGGCCAACAGCGCGATTCCGATCATCGTACACGGGACGTTGGCCCGGCGTTGGGCGGGCACGCTGGTCCAGACGCCCCAGGTGGCCCCCATGGTCCAGAGGCCGTTGGCCAGGTGGTAGACGCTGACGACCACGCCCAGCACGTACGCGGCCACGATCAGGTTCGAGGCGCGGATGGCGGCCCCGGCCGTGGCGGCCGCATTGTGGTAATCGAACAGCCCTCCGCCCAGCCGCCGGGTGACGTGCTCGCGCCACCACGGGATCTCGAACCAGCCGCGCATCTGGAAGACGTGCCACAGGATGAAGGCGAAGACGAGCACGCCGGTGATCCGTTGCAACGTGTAGCGGATGTTGCCCTGGTAGCGATAGGTGAGGACGTTCCGCTTGCCGCGGGCGACGATGACCATGCCGATCAGGCCGTGAAAGAGGATCGGCAGTAGGACCAGTCCCCATTCGAGGAAGAAGAGCGTGGTGGGGCCTACGACGTGGATTTGATCGGCCCGCCGCTGGTAGGTCGCGGCGCCGTCGATGACGGCCGCGTTGGTGATCAAGTGGAAGGCCAGGTATCCGCCGACAAACACGGCCCCGGTGAGCGAATGCAGGCGGCGAATGAGGAATTCGTGGCGGCCGAAAAAGGAGCCGAAAGGCGATATCCCCATGATTAGGCCTCACGTCAGAAGAAGTTGAGCAATTTTATTGAAGCAAAGGCGACCGACGGGCAGACACACCGGCCGTACAAACTTCGGCGGTCGCCTTTGTTTCAATAAAGGAACCACGGAAAAAACTGTCATCTGGCCAACCCCGCTCGTTCAAGACGCCATGGAAAGGCAAAGGGCGCTGCGCTTGTTTGCCTTCCCATATTTGCTCAACTTATTCTGACGCGGGGCC
>CAYYBU010000402.1:0-4084 GCA_964469945.1 uncultured Planctomycetaceae bacterium | reverse complement strand
GGGAAGCTCGTCGGCCAAGGCGACCAGCCCCGTTTCCAGCGGCAGGCCGGCCCTGGTCAATTGGGCCACCTGCCCGGCCAGTTCGGCCGCCTCGGCGGTAGTCAACCTTTCCCGCGACATCATGGCATGTGTCCCATGGCCTTGAGCATGAAGGTATACGGCAGGAACAACGTCAAGGCGTAAAGCAACGTGGCACTGCCGCCGATGGCCACGGTCAGCAGGATCGGCAGAAACACACTCGCCATGTTGGCCTGTTGCTGGGCGCGCTGGTGATACGTCTGGGCGGCGTGCCGCAAGGCGGGCAGCAAGGCGCCGTGCCGCCCGCCGGCAGTCATCAACCAGCGCAGCAGCGGCGGCAGCACGTCGCGCGAAGCCGCGCCGCCGGCCGGCATGACGCCTTCGCCGCGCTGGATGGCGGCGGCCAATTCGGCGGCCGCTGCCGAAAGCCGCGGATCGCCGATGGACTCGGCCGCCAGCGCGACGGCCTCGTCCAGCGGCACGCCGTTCTGGACCAGCAGGGCCATGATTTCCGCGAAGTTGGCGGCCTGCGACCACCGCAGCGTCGCTCCCATCCACGGCAGCCAACCCAAGAGCCGCGCCGAGCGGCCCGGGGTAGCCATCGCGGCGTGCGAAGACCAATACCACCAGGCCACGGCCAGCAGAAGCGTTAGCAGCGGCAGCGACGGCCCCCAGTAGTCGGCCCAACGACCGCACCAGGCCAGCCCGCCCAGGAAGGAGCGGCCCGGCACGCGCATGGCCTGAAAGAAACCGAACAATTGCGGCGCCACCTTGGCGGTGAAGAACGCCAGCAGCGCAGAGGCCAACGCCAGCACCAGCAGTGGATACAACGCGGCCAGGGCCACCGTGCGGCGCGTGTCGGCCAGGCGGCGGATCGAGCCGGCCAGCGACTCCAGGGCCGCCGGCAACCGCCCGGCGCGTAAGCCGGCTTCCACCACCGCCCGATAGAGCGGCGGCAATTGCGCGGTCGGCTCGGCCAGCACGTCGCCCAACGATTCGCCGCGGGCGGTCCGCTCGGCCAACATGGTGGCCAGCCGGCCCAAGCGGCCGGGCATGTCGCGGCCCAGATCGGCCAAGCCCCGCTCCAACGGCACGCCGGCGCGGACCAGGGCCGCGATCTCGTCGTTCAACGCCGTCAGTTGCTCCAGCGTGACGCGGCCCACAGCGATTGAATTTGGCACGCTCACGATGCCGGCTCCTGGGGCAATGGCGGTTGGGCGAGCCCTAGCACGCGGCGCACCTCGGCGGGGCTGGTCAGGCCGCTCTCGACGGCCTGGCACGCCCCCTGCCAGTGCGTCACCATGCCGGCGCGCACGGCCAGTCGTTCCAAGACGCTGGTGTCGGCGCGGGCAAGGATGGCCCGGGCCAACTCGGCGCCGTCGCCAAGATGCCGGAAGGAGAGCATCTCGACCAGCAGAAAGCGACCCTTGTAGCCGCTGCCGCCGCACGCCGCGCAGCCGACCGGCGCCATCGCCCGGCCGATCGGCAGGCCCAACCGTGCCTCGGCTTGCTCGGCGGGCTGCGCGCAACGACAGAGTTTGCGCAGCAGCCGCTGGCAAACAATGGCCAACAGTCCGCTGCGCAAGACATAGGGTTCGATGGCCATGTCGAGCAGGCGGCCGATGGTTTCGGCGGCGCTGCCGGCATGGAAGGTGCTCAGCAGCAGGTGGCCGGTCAAGGAGGCTTGCAGGGCGGCCTCGGCGGTGGCATGATCGCGGATCTCGCCCACCAGGATGACCTCGGGATCCTGCCGCATCAGGAAGCGCAAGCCGGTTGCCAGATCCAGCCCGGCCGCCGCATGGACCTGTGACTGGGCTACGCCGGCCACGGCCACTTCGATGGGATCTTCCAGCGACACCAGGCTGCGCATGCCGCGGCCGGCGTCGACCAACTCGCGCAGACAGGCGTAGGCCGTGGTCGTCTTGCCGCCGCCCGCCGGGCCGGAAACGAGGATCGCCCCGGAGGTTTCCGCCAGCAGTTGCCCAAGCGTCGCGGCGACGGGTTCCGGCATGACCAGGTCGGCCAGCCGCTGGTACTGGCCCGCCTGGCCGAAGAGGCGAACCACGGCCCGCTCTCCGTGGAGCGTGGGAAAGGTGCTCACGCGCATCTCGACATCGTCGGCCGCCGCGCGGATGCGGCCTTCCTGCGGACTGTCGGTGCGATAGGTGAGCAGTTCCGCCTGGACCTTCAGTCGGGCGATGATATTGGGTGCCAGCCGGGCCGGAAACAGGGCCACCGCGAGCAGCACGCCGTCGATGCGGAACTTCAGTTCCAGGCCGTCGCTGCCCGGTTGCAAGTGCAAATCGCTGGCGCCGGCGGCGCGGCCGGCCGCCAACATGCGTTCGACGACCTGCGTGGCATATTGCGGATCGGCCGGATCGAGCCCGGCAAACTGGCCTTCTACCAGACCGCGATGGCAAGCGGATGGCTGCACGAAAGGTTCCCTACGGGGCTCCGATTTTCCCCTTGATCGTACCCGCTGCAAGGCCCGCTGGGAAGCTACCCAGGAGAACTGCAAAGTCCAACGCAAAGGGGTCAGGTCCATGTTTTCGGACGACGTTTTGCCCGGACATCTGGGCTTTCGAGCCGAAAAATGGACCGGACCCCGGACTTTGCAGTTCTCCTGGCGTCCGAATCGCGCGATTCGGGTTGCGTCAATTCCCCTCGATCTGAGCGATCGCTTTTTGGGCCGCGGCACGCACTTCGGGCTGGGCATCCTTGGCGGCCGCCTGCAAAGCGGGCAGCACGTCGTGGGCGGCGCCGTCCAGATTTCCCAGCGCCGTGGCGGCCGCGGCGCGGATTCGCTTGCTCTTGTGCCGCAGCGCTAAGGCCAGCGCGGGGACCGCATCGCCGGCGCGGGCGCCCAACTCGCCCAGGGTTTTGGCCGCCGCGGCGGCAGCGCTCTCGTCGTCGCCCTGCAACTTGCGGATCAACTCGCGCACTTCCTCGTTGGCCTGCTGCAACGCTTGGGCAGCCAACTCCACGAGGTTCACTTGATGCAAGGCTACCCGCGCCGCGGTACGCACGGAGATGTCGTGGTCGTCATCGCAAGCCCGGGTCAAAGCGGGAATCGCGCGCTTGGCCGGAACGCCGATGCGCCCCAAGGCTTCGATGGCATGGCGGCGCGTGTAAGCGTCCTTGTGGTCCAGCAACGGCAACAGGGCGTCGACCGCCGGAGCCGCGTCGGCGCCCATGTTTCCCAAGGCCTCGGCCGCGTACCAGCGCACCCAGCGGTTCTCGTCGCCGAGCACGCGCACCAGCGCCGCGGTTGCCCGCTTGCCCTGCGACCCCATCTCGCGCAGCACGTTGGCGGCCCCAGCCCGCACGTTCGCCTTCGGCGAAGCCAACGCCCGGCTCAAGGCGTCCACGGCGTCGGGCCCCACGTCCGTCAGCGCATGGGCCGCTGGCTGAATGATCGAGAGCGTCTCGCTGTCCGCGCCCGCCGAGGTGGAATCATCCAGGGCGGCCATGACCGCGTCCGGTCCCATGGCCACGATCTTGCGGGCCGCCTCCAGCCGGCTTTCCTTGCTGTTGCTGGCAAGCTCCATTTCGTGAATCCAGTGGCGGAGCTTCGTCTGTTCCGGCGTACTACCGGCCACCAGCGGCCGCAGTTGGCGGGCTGCCAGCACCACGCCGATCAGCGCGATCAGAAAGGCCATCAGCCCCAACAGCGAATAGATCACGACGCGGAACCGGTCCAGGGGGATGGCCGCTTCCGGGCCGGGCGGCGGCGATACCAACACCTTCGGGTCATTGGCGATGGCCGCTTCCCATTCCGTCAGCGAGTTCGACCAGGGGTCGGCCGCGCCGCCGGCCAAGGGGGGCATTTCCACGGCGCGTGCGCAGCGCGAACAGAGCACGGCCCGTCCCGGCACGGGGGGGGCCGGCCCTACCGTTCCGCCACATTGTTCGCACACGATCCGGCTCATGAAAACCGCCTCGCTGTTGGCGACCCCGGACAGCAACGTTCAATGTACTGCCGGATGGCGTCGTCGGCCAGGATGGATCCATTCGATCCAGCGCCCCGCCGAAAGGGGCATCGCGGCCCGCAAACGCTCCAGGCACT
>CAYYBU010000401.1:0-4086 GCA_964469945.1 uncultured Planctomycetaceae bacterium | reverse complement strand
GGAGGGCGTTCCCTACAGAACAAAGTCGGTAGTTAATTGTCTTCCGACGCCTTAGAGGAGAACTGCAAAGTCCGGGGTTCGGTCTATTTTTTGGCTCAAAAGCTCCACTTTCCGGACAAGGTGCCCACCGAAAACACGGGGCTGCCCCCCTTTTGTGTTCGCCGCAACCCTTGCCCTCGACTGGCAAGCCCGGCATAATAAGCATTAAACCGGTTTTATTGGGTTCTAAGCCGCTTGAACAATACCGCCTTTCCACCCCGCCCATGACCTTTTCGCTGCGACAAGTGGCTGAAGAGGCCGGCGCGTTCGGGCAGGCCACCCGCCATCTGATCGGCCAAGGCTGCCGGCGGATCGCCTATTTCAGCCGCCAACTTCCTTCCGACCAGGGGCGGGAAGAAGCGACGCTGGAAGTCCGCGCGTCGTCGCGGAGAAATATCGGGCCATGAACGAAACGAACGCGACTTTGACCGCCGTGGAACGCGCCGCGCTGGCGGCCTCGCCGTTGGGGGCCCGCTACCAGCCGGCGGAAAAGATCCCCGTCATCACGGTGCCCAATTTTCCCGCCTTGGGAAAGCTGGCCGCCATGCGCTTCCTGGAGTGGGTCCAAGAGAATCCGGGCGGCGTCATCTCGCTGCCCACCGGCAAGACGCCGGAACACTTCATCAAATGGGTGACCCACCTGCTGGCCCATTGGGAAGCGGCCGACACCCGGGCGGCCTTGGAAGCGGCCGGCCTCGATCCGGCGCGGCGGCCCGACATGGCCAGCTTGCATTTCGTACAGATCGACGAGTTCTATCCGATTCGTCCCGCCCAGCAAAACAGCTTCTATTATTACGTGCAGAAGTATTATCTGGACGGTTTCGGACTCGATCGCGGCAAGGCTTTGCTCATGGACTGCACGCAGATCGGCCTGGCCGACGGTCAAACGTTGGACAGCGTCTGGCCGGGGCAGTGCGTCGATTTGAGCCTGCGCACCCGCCATGCGGCCAATGACCTGGAGCGGACGCAGCAGGAAGTCTTGCGGCGCATCGACGATTGGTGCCAGCAATATGAAGAGCGCATTCGCGGCTTGGGCGGCATCGGTTTCTTCATGGGCGGCATCGGTCCGGACGGCCATATCGGCTTCAATATCCGCGGCTCGGATCATTACTCGACCACGCGGCTGATGGCCACCAATTACGAGACCCAGGCGGCCGCGGCCGGCGACTTGGGCGGCATCGAGATCTCGTCCGCCCGGCTGGTCATCACCGTCGGGCTGCGGACCATCACCTTCAATCCGCGCTGTGCGGCCATCATCGTGGCGGCCGGCGAGGCCAAGGCCGGCGTGGTGGCCGACGCCGTCGAAGGGCCGCGGAGCGTGTTGGTGCCGGCCAGCGCCCTGCGCAGCCTCCCCCACGCGCGCTTCTATATCACCCGCGGGGCCGCGCGCCGCCTGCGGCAGCGGCAACTGGCGCTGTGGTCGCAATGCCCCACGCTGGACGACGAGCACGTCGCCCAGGCCCTGATCGACCTGTCGCTGGCGTGCAACAAGCGGCTGCTGAGCCTCTCCGAGGAGGATGCCGACGCCGATCCGATGGCCGCGCAAGTGCGGGCCGTGCGCCCGGAACCGTGGGCGGACCTAGTCTCGATGGTCCACCAAGGGTTGGTGCGGAAGATCGAAGTCGGCAGCCGCTCCCTGCAGGACACGCGTTTCCTGCACACCGAGCCGCACCATGACGACCTGCTGCTGGGCTACCTGCCGGCCATTGTCCGCAACGTCCGCAGCGCCAGCAACGTCCACCACTTCGCCACGTTGACCAGCGGCTTCAACGCCGTGACCAACCGCTACATGCTCGGCCAACTGGAGGGCTTGAAGACCAGCCTCTATACGCCGCGTTTCGCGGAATTGCAGGGCGAGGGCTATTTCACCCCCGACAACGATCACGGCCGCAACCGCGACGTCTGGCAGTACCTCGACGGTCTGGCCGCCCGCAACGACGAGATGCGCAACGAAGGGGCCGCCCGCCGCTTGCTGCGGAACTTCATCACCGTCTACGACGAGAGCGATTTGCGGGCGATCCGCGACCGCATCGAAGAGTTGGAGCATTACTTCCTCACCATTTATCCGGGCAAGAAGGACCCCGAGGCCATTCAGCGGCTCAAGGGCATGTGCCGGGAATGGGAGGCCGAGTGCCTGTGGGGCTATTTCGGCTGGCAGTGCTCGAACATCCACCACTTGCGGCTGGGCTTTTACACCGGCGACATCTTTACCGAATCGCCCACCGTGGACCGCGACGTGCCGCCGATCCTGCGGCTGCTGGAGCAGACCCGCCCGGACGTGGTTTCCGTGGCCTTCGATCCGGAGGCCAGCGGCCCCGACACCCACTACAAGGTGTTGCAGGCCGTCAACGCGGCCACGCAGCACTACGCCGACGAGCACCAGCGTCGCGACATCCGCATCTGGGGTTACCGCAACGTCTGGTATCGCTTTCATCCGGCGGAAGCGAATATCTACGTGCCGGTCTCGCTGAACATGTTCGCCGTGATGGAGAATGCCTTCCAGAACACCTTCGTGTCGCAGCGCGCGGCCTCGTTCCCCAGCTACGAGCACGACGGGCCGTTTTGCGAGTTGGCGCAGCGGATCCAGGTGCAACAGTACCAGATGCTCAAGACGTGCCTGGGCCGCGAGTGGTTCGTCGAGCATCCCAGCCCGTTGATCCGCGGCACCCGCGGCTTTGTTTTCCTTCGCGAAATGGATCTTGCCGAGTTCCGCCAGACGGCCCGCGAGTTGCGCCGCGCGGCCGAGGCGGTGTGAGTAGCAACACGCAAAGGCGTGCGGTTTTTTGGGGGCCCGTTGACAGGGATACCACAACGGCTAGGATGATGGCTCCTGGCCCACCATCAGATGAAGCATTTGACCTCCACCTTGAGGTGCGACGAAGAGTTGCTGAGGGCCTTCCACCCGTTGCAGGATCTTGCGCGGCCCTTTGCAGGAAGCCGGCCGGTTCCGGGTAGCTGATGAGCAACTATCGGCTGGCGTTTCTTGCGAGGCACACGCTGAGGTTGAAAATGGAGAAACGTGACTACATCTGGGTCGCAATTCGCATCTTCGGCATCTATCTGCTGGTGCAGGCCCTCCTCTCGCTTCTGGCGGCCGCGCACGCCTCGCTGCTAGTCTATGAGCAGGGGGTGAATATCTCCTTGGACCAGGCCGTAGCCGGGCTGTACCGTCAAGTCCGTGCCACTGCGATGGCAGGGCTTTTGCAGTCACTAATGGCAGTCCTGGTCTATGGTGCGGTGGGGGGGTACATGGCGTTCCGTGGGAAATTCCTCTTCCGTTGGATATGCCCGCCTGACGGGCCAAGCGCGCATGAAACACCGTTGTCGCCGGGGCTGGGTGGATCAGGCAATCCAGCCTCGGCGGATCAATGCAGCGGGCAGTAAGCATCGCGTTCGCTGGCGCGCGTCGGTCGCCCCCACCTCCGCGCGAAACGGGGGCCGACGACAGGAATCCCAGAATACGTCAGTTTCTTGAGTCTAGCGGATCGCAGTCGCGGCGATGGAAGAGCCGCCCGCCCACTTCACCGCGACGCTGAAGGTCGTGGAAAAAGCGGGCAGGACGTGGGCAGAATGCAGGTGACCCCACGACTGCCCCGTGCGCGCTGGGATTAAGACCGCCGGGTCGATTCTTGCCGCGGGCAACAATCTTCTCTTTCACCCCGCCGGCTTGCCTCCAGACTTCATCTTCCATGCCGCGTTCATCTGTTCCGCATCGAAGGGGCTGGGCACCGTGCCCTCGGCTGCATAAAGATAGAGCGCCCCGCGGTACACCTGGCCCGCCACGTTGAGCAGGTAGAGGAAGGTGATCAGACCCAGGAACCAGACGACGGCGGCGATGGCGATGATCCAGGCGATCTCCAGGGCGATGCTCAGAGCGCCGGCGACGACGAACAGCACCACGGATCCGAGTATCACCAGCAGCCCGCCGAATTGCAGCCCTAGATAGCCCAGCAGTGATTCGCCCCAGGTCTTTTTGAGCGTGGCCGCGGACGTCTTGAGGATCCGCAACGGATGGGCTCCCTCGGTGCCGACGACGATGATCGGAAC
>CAYYBU010000400.1:0-4087 GCA_964469945.1 uncultured Planctomycetaceae bacterium | reverse complement strand
GGAGGGCGTTCCCTACAGAACAAAGTCGGTAGTTAATTGTCTTCCGACGCCTTAATGGTTGAAGCCGACGAAGAAGCTGAAGACCTGCGTCAGGTCGCTCGGGTCCTTCAGCACCGGGAAGGCGAAGTCCAAGGCGATCGGCGCCGGTCCCATCATCGGGATTGCGATTCGCAGCCCGAAACCGGGCGCCACGCGGATCTTCTGGTTCCAATCGTCGATCCTGGGTTCCACGGTGCCCGCATCGACGAAGAACACGCCGCGGAGCATATCGTCGGCCGTGATGGGGAACATGTATTGTACCGAGGTGATTAACTGGAAATCGCCGCCGATTTGCACGCCCGTGGCCGGATCGACGGGGGAAATGCCGCGGAACTCGAAGCCGCGGATGGACGAGTAGCCGCCGGCATAGTAACGCTCGTAGATCGGCGTGTCATCGCCCGTGTATCCCGCCTTGGCCGTCAGGCTGAGGACGTGACGCCCGGAGCCGTCGGCGCGCTCGTAGAGCTTGAAGAATTGTTCCATCGAGACTTCCGCGTGCGGATACTCGAACGAGCCGACCACTTCCTCGAACGATATCTCGAACAAGTGCCCTTCCGTGGCCAGGAAGGTGTTGTCGCGGGTGTCGTGGGCGAGGCTTACCTGGAAGCCGTACAGGGCATTGTTGCCCAAGACTTCGGTCAGATCGACCGGCGTCGGAACGATCGGGTTGCTGATGTTGACGTTGGCGCCGCGGAAGGCGACCGAGGCGGTCAAGTCGTGGGTCAATTGGTAGCCCAGACTAATGCGGCCGCCTTCGCGCTCTTCCGTCCATTGCGTGAAAATACGCTCGTAATAGAAACCGCTCAGTCCCAGGCTGACCGCCTTGCTGTCCAGATCGAACAGGTACGGCTCCTGGTAGCTGACCGAGTAGCGTTGCACCTCCGTGCCCGGCACGAGCTCGATGCGGAACCGCTCGCCCGCGCCGCGGAAGGCGGTGCCGTTGCGGATGTCTTCCCAGGTGGTGGGAACGCGGGTCCAGTCGAAGTTCTGCTCATCCAGCACGATGTTGCCCACCAGGCCGGCGTCGGAGTTGATGCCCACGCCCAGCATGATGCGCCCCGTCTGCGTCTCTTCCGAGCGAATGCGGAGCTCCAGGTCGCGCAACGGATCGCCGGTGGGCGACGGCTCCATGAAGTTCGAGCCGGTGCCGAAAATCGGCAATTGGGGTCCGACGGCGAAACCGCCCGGCGGCGGACAGGGGGCCGCCGTCACCTGGTTGGCATAGGGCGGCGAAGTGCCGTCAAGCGGCTGATTGCCATAGGCCGGTTGATTGCCATTCGCGGGCGCTGGGGTGCCACTGGCTACGCCAGTGCCTGCCGGCGCACCACTATACGCGGGCGGATTGCCATACGCCGGCGCCGGGGCGCCGCTGGCGGGCACTTGTTGAGCATAGAGCGCCACGGGGGCTTGCGCGCCACCGGCTACGCCGGCGCCTGCCGGCGCCGGGCTCGCATACGCGGCGGCCGTCGCCCCCTGAGAGCCCATCGTGCCCCAGCCGGACTGCGGCGATTGCTGGTAGGCCGGCGCCGGCTGTTGGTAGGCCGAATCCACCGGATAGGCCGCCGCAGGCCGATAAGCGGGCGCTTGCTGAGCCGAGTAGGCATCGCCGGTATACTGGCCGCGGAAGAGCATGGGCGGCTCCGCGGGTTTCGGAATTCCTCCGGGCGGCGGTTGCCAATTCAACTCGGCCGCCGGCGGCGGCAAAGGCGCCCCATCGCCGGCCGCGGGCGGTGGCAGCGGAGCCGCGTAGCCGGCCGGCTGAACCGGCCGGCTGGGAAGCAACTGGATGCCCTGCTCGCGTTCCACGCGGCGGACATCCTCGATGCTGTCGTATTGATAGGTCACGTCGATGACGCGGTCGCCCGGCTGGGGCCCATTGGTTGGGCCATCGGGACTCTGGCCGCGATAGCCGCCCGGCCGCTGCGGCTTGTCGGCCACCTGCGGAGTGTCGTCCGGGTTGCCGTCCGGGTCGCCGCCCTTGCTTTCCGAATTGGGAGGCGTCATGACGATCTTGGGCGGATCGCCCTTGCTCGGATCGGACAGGAACAGCCCCGACGCTTTCATCCGCCGCTCGCTGTCCTTGATTTCGCGCGTATCGACGATGTCGCCCGGCTGCAGCGAGAGGCGCTCCAAGATGGTCGTGATCCGCGTATGGGGATTCTCGCCCTTGATCTCGATATTGACGCGGCCGACGCGATAGCGGGCGCCTTCGGAAACGCTGTACACCAGGTCGATCTCGCCGGGATGATCGAGAAAATCGACCTTGCCGTTGACGTCGGCGAACACGTAGCCGATGCCGCCGTATTTCGCCTGCAAGCGGGCCACGTCCTGGTTCAACTTCGCCTTGACGAAGGGCTGGCCCTTGGCGAGCTTCAATTTCGCCGTCAACTCCTCGGTGGGAAACTTCGTATTGCCGACGATGCCGATATTACGAATGATCGAGCGCGGCCCCTCGTCGACGACGAACGTGACCGTCACCCAACTCTGGTCGGCGTTGAACTCCAGTTCCCGGCCCACGCGGGCCTGGAAGTAGCCCAGGTCGCGGTAGTAGGCGGTCAGCCGCTTCACGTCCTCGTCGATTTCCTTGTAGTCGACTTCGCCCTTGAAGAGGTAGAGGATCGGCGGCGCCGTGTGCAACACGGTCTTGATCCGCTGGCCACCGACGACCGTTTCGCCCACGACGTTGACCCACCAGACCCGCTGCCGGGGACCTTCGTTGACGATATAGATGGCGCGGAGTTGTCCCGGCCTGTTCCCCTCCAGAATATCGATGCGGACCTTGCTGTAGCCTTTTTTGTGGTAGAAGTCTTCCAGGCGGCGCCGGCCTTCTTCCACTTCGAAGGGGTCGGCCGCGTCGCCCACCTTCAGGCCCAACTCCTTCTTGAGGGTATGCGACTTGTACTCCTCGTTGCCGATGATCTTGACCTCGAGCAAAATGGGCCGCTCCACCAGGCGGAAGATGACCAATCGGCCGCCGGGCACGTATTGGGTCAGCACCTTGACGCTGACGAACATGCGCATCTTGTTGAGCCGCACCACATCTTGGCCGATGGTGTCCGAATCGAAGGGGCGTCCCGCCCGAGTGTGGACTTCCGCGAGGATCTTCTCGATTTTCACGCCCCGATTGCCCTCGATCCGCACGTCCATGACCATCTCTTCCGCCGGCTTGCCGGGAATCATGGGTCCGGGAATCATGGGTCCGGGGACCATCGGTCCCTGGGGTCCCAGCATGGGCCCTGCTGGCGGCATCATGGGCCCGCCAGGCATGACCGGTGCGCTACCGGGTACGCCGCCCGGCATGCCGCCGGGGGGAGCCTGGGCCAACAGCAGCGAGCCGCCGAGGCACATCGGCAGCAGCAGCGCATAACGCCAAATCAGGCGGAGAAAACGCGGATCGACTGCCGGCTTGGCCATCGAGGCTCTTTCCGTGCGAAAGGAGATTAGCAAGACAAGGACCGAAAGGTGCGTCTACATACCTAAATTGGCCTCCCCAGACAAGGCGGATTCTACGTGTCGCCATAAATTGATGGCGAATTGGGAGGATTGGCGAAACGGGGAGGTAGCCACAGATGGCTTTCGTAGGTCAGGCTGTGCCTGACTTCGTCGGGAGTGTCAGGCACAGCCTGACCTACTTTGGCTTTGATCGTTGGCTCCATTGGGAACCCTTGTCAACCGCCGCCGAATCGCCATAATACAACTCCCCCCCATCCCTGAAGAAAGGATCCACCGTGAAAGTCGCAACCATCGTTACCAATCGTGGCACGATTCGCGTCAAGCTCCACGACGACAAGGCGCCCAAGACCGTCGCCAATTTCGAAAAACTGGCCGCCAAGGGCTTTTATGACGGCCTGAAGTTCCACCGCGTCATTGCCGGCTTCATGATTCAAACCGGCTGCCCCAAGGGCACCGGCACCGGTGGTCCGGGCTACACCTTCAAGGATGAGTTCCACAAGGATCTCAAGCACAACGGCCCCGGCGTGCTCTCCATGGCCAACGCCGGCCCCAACACCAACGGCTCGCAGTTTTTCATCACCCACGTGGCCACTCC
>CAYYBU010000399.1:0-4095 GCA_964469945.1 uncultured Planctomycetaceae bacterium | reverse complement strand
CCTCGCCGCGTCCGACCGTCGAGCCGACGCAACTGCAAGGGGCGGAAAAACCTCGCGGCCCGCACAAGATCCCCTCCGCGCAGCCGCAGCGGGGTCACCGTCACGGATTCGGAGCGGGGATTTTCGAATAGCGTGCCGACCACCACCGCACCGATTCCCAGCCGCTATGTTGTGGGCTTCGACCTGGGCACGACCAACTCGGCCGTGTGCTACGTCGATAGCAGCCAGTCGCCCTGGCGCGTGCGCACCTTCGCCGTGCCCCAGTTGGTGGCGGCCGGGCAGGTCGAAGCGCGCGAAACCTTGCCCTCCTTCCATTACCAGCCGGCCCCGGATGAACTGCCCGCCGAAGCGCTGCGGCTGCCCTGGAACGCGGCAGGCGAGCCATTGCCGCCGGCAAAGCGGCCATCGCAGCCGCCCCACGTGGTAGGCTTCTTCGCGCGCGATCAGGGAGCCCTGGCGCCGGGCCGCTTGATCAACTCGGCGAAATCGTGGCTCTGCCATTCGGGCGTGGATCGCACGGCCGCGCTGCTGCCTTGGCACGGCGCCGGCGACCTGGAGCGGCTTTCGCCCGTGGCCGTCAGCGCGCGTTACCTGGCCCACGTGCGGCACGCCTGGGATGCCCGTTTTCCGCAACATCCGCTGGCCGAACAGGATTTCGTCCTCACGCTGCCGGCCTCGTTCGACGAGGTCGCCCGCGAACTGACCGTGAAAGCGGCGGCCGCGGCCGGGCTGCGCCGCGTGGTGTTGATCGAAGAGCCGCAGGCCGCGTTCTACGCCTGGATTTACGCCCATGCGGACCACTGGGAGCAATTGGTCCACCCGGGCCAGAAGATCCTGGTGTGCGACATCGGTGGCGGCACGTCCGACTTCACCCTGATCCGCGTCCGCCGCGGCGAAGGCGGCAAAGTGCAATTCCATCGCGTGGCCGTCGGCGATCACTTGATCCTCGGCGGCGACAACCTCGATCTGGCCTTGGCCCAGCACCTGGAGCGGCGGCTGCTGGGCGACGCGGCGGCGGCCAAGGGCGACAAGCTGGAGCCCCGTCGCTGGGCCATGCTGGTGCAAAGCTGCCGGCGGCTCAAAGAAACCCTGTTGGGCGCCGACGCTCCGGAGCGGCTGACGCTCAATTTGCCCTGGTCCGGCTCGCGGCTGATCGGCGGGGCGCGGCAACTCGAGGTCACCCGCCAGGAAGTGCAGGATCTGCTGGTCGAGGGCTTCTTTCCCCGCGTGCCGCTGGATGCCAAGCCGGCGCGGCGCAGTTCGGGTTTTCAGGAGTTCGGCCTGCCGTTCGCCTCGGACCCCGCGGTGACCAAATATCTGGCGGCTTTTCTGACGGCCCATCGCCACGTGGCCATGGACGACGTGGAGTTGGCCGACCAACACGATCCGGCGCGGCCCGACATCGTGCTCTTCAACGGCGGCCTGTTTCTGGCCCCGGCCTTGCGGCAGCGACTGCTGGAGGTCTTGCAGGACTGGTTCGGCGGCGTCTCGGCCGATCCTTGGCAACCGCTGCTTTTGGACAACGAGCGTTTGGACCTGGCCGTCGCCCGCGGGGCGGCCTACTACGGCATGGTGCGCCGCGGCCACGGCGTGCGGATCGCCGCTGGCTTGGCCCGCACGTATTATATCGGCGTGGAGAGCACGGCCGCCGAGGATAGCGCGGCCCCCGCGGTCCCTAGCGCGGTATGCCTGGTGCCGGCGGGCGTCGAACCGGGACGCGACATCGACCTCACGCAGCGCCGTTTCGACCTGCTGATTTCCGAGCCGGTGGAGTTTCCCCTGTATTTTTCCAGCACGCGGCTGACCGATCGGCCGGGCGATCTGTTGCCTTTCGACCGCGAGCAGATGACGCCGTTGCCGCCCATCCACACCGTGCTCCGCGCCCGCAAGAAGGGCGAGCCGGAAATGGTCTCCGTCCATTTGCACGCCCGGTTGACCGAGATCGGCACGCTCGACCTCTGGTGCCGCGAGCTGGAGGGGCGGCGCAGTTGGCGGCTGCAATTCGATGTCCGCTCGGCAACGCAAACCGACCGCTCGGCCCACGAGTCGGCGGCCGAGTGCGAAGGCTTCGTCGATGAAACACTGTGGCAGGAATGTCACCGCTTGATCCGCGGCACCTTCGGTCCCGTCGGCACCTTCGGTCCCGAAGCCGCCGACAAACCCGAGGGGCTCATCAAGCGGCTGGCGGTGGCCAGCGGCAGCAGTCGCAACGGCTGGCCCACGTCGTTGTGCCGGCGCATCTGGGAAGACCTCGTGGAGAACGAGGCCGGCCGCCGTCGCAGCCAGATCCACGAAGCTCGCTGGCTGAATCTGCTCGGCTTCGCCTTGCGGCCCGGCTACGGGCTGGCCGCCGACGACTGGCGCGTCGCGGAGACGTGGCGGATCGTGCAGGGCAAGCTGGTCCATCCCACGGCGGCCTGTCGCATGGAAGGCTGGATCCTCTGGCGGCGCATCGGCGGCGGCTTGTTGGCCGGCCAGCAACAGGCCTTGGCCGAACCGCTGCTGGGGCCGGTGCGCGGGCTGCATCGGCTGCTGACGACCGGCAAGGGCCGCGGCGGCGATTTCAGTTTCCCTTCACACGAAACGGCGGAAATCTGGCGGCTGCTGGGGACCTTGGAATTGCTGCCGCTGGCCGCGAAGATCGAGTTGGGCGGCATCCTGCTCGATCTATCGAGCAAGCGCAAAATGGAATCGGTGCAAGCGGCCATTGTGTGGGCGGTGGGGCGCATCGGCGCCCGGGCGCCGTTGTATGGCCCCTTGAACGCGGTCGTGCCCGGCGAGGTCGCGGCCGAGTGGCTCAAGCGGCTGCTAGACGCATCCAGCGGCGACGCGGCCAGCGCGCTGGCGGTGATGCAGCTTGCCCGGCGGACCGACGACCGCCATCGCGACGTGGCGGAGAAGTTGCGCGAAACGGCGGCGAAGTGGCTGCATCGGCAAGGGGCCCCGGCGCACTTCATCGAGTTGGTGCGCGCCGGTGGCCTGTTGGACAGCGAAGAGCAGGGCCTGGTCTTCGGCGAATCGCTGCCCAAGGGCTTGCGGCTGCAATAGACAAGGCCAGGGGAGGGGGATGGTTGTGCGACTTTGCCTTGGTACAATTGATAGTGGCTGTCGGGGGCGAATCGGGAAACGGCGCGAGCACCACGGGTAAGGGAGACAGCGATGTCGGAGCAGCGAGACCAATTTCAGAAGCGGGTCGAGGCGCTGGTCAAGCAGGTTGCGGAGTGGGTCGATCCGCACGAATGGGTCACCAAGCCATATCCGAAGAGAATGCGGGACGTCGACGGCCAGGTCTTTGAGATTCCGGCCCTCTTCCTTCAGAAGGGCCCGACCCGCCTGCTCCTCGACCCGGTCGCCTACGATGTGCCGGGGGCCGAGGGGGTCGTCGACTTGTACCTGATGCCAACGTACGACGATACGGCGAGCCTCTATTTTGAGAACGGCGGGTGGCTGATTCACTACGCATTTCCACCCAACCCGAGGGAGACTCGCTCCGTGATCGAGACGGAAGCCCTTGCCCTTTCCGAAAAGACGATCAATCAGATCATCGACTCGATTGCAGACCATGCCGAACCGTCGTTTTGATTGGCACGCGCACATCAAGAACGTTGAGGGCGAGTACCGCGGCGTTCGAGGCCGCTCTCCGCTCCTATGATCGCGCGCGGAACAACGACCCGACGCGCGACGAGACGGGATCGATGCTGATCGATTCGACCGGCGGCAAACGCGTGCGGGCGATCCCAACCGCTGTCCGCGCCGGCGTCCACGCCGTGCGCCGCGCCCGCAACTACTGGGCGCACGAGAACGACGCGGCGCCCGAGCCCATGAGCATTGCTGACGCGAGAGCCCGGCTCGAGAAGTATTTATCCCATCTGCCCGATGAGTGGGACTGACTTCCGGGGACATTTCCGCCGTTCCTCGTCCCCGGTAGAACGTAGGTCAGGCCGGACGCCACTGGCTCGGTTCTTCGGCTTGTTAAGCGGTTCACGGCGGTGGTAAGCTATCCGCTGCCGTAGGTCAGGCTACGCCTGACAGTCCGGGGCGTCAGGCACAGCCTGACCTACGATTTGCGGATGTTATTTTTCTGCCGATCCTTAC
>CAYYBU010000398.1:0-4101 GCA_964469945.1 uncultured Planctomycetaceae bacterium | reverse complement strand
GCCGACGATACTCGATGGCGTGCGACCGCACGACCCAACCGCCGCCCAATCGCCGATAGGCATCGAGGGGCCAGCCCTGGGCGGCAGAATGGGCTACCGCCGCATCCTGCATCCACTGGACATAGCATACGTTGTTGGCGTGGCCTTGCACGTCGATGTCGTCGTCGCAGACGGTGTGGTGGTATTGAAATACTGCGGGCATGATGCAGTAATCTTACGACAAAGCGACTTTCGGCTCCAGTGGGATCGTCCCAGGTGACATGGATGGGAGAAAGTGTTATGATCGACGTAGAGTGTCCTGCCGATCGGCCGCGATTTGACGCGGCCCACGATCCACCCCCCAACGGCGAACGATCGCCAAAACATCCTGGAAAGCAATCATGTGTAACGTTGCCTTTACCAAACGAGTGCGACGGGCCTGCCTGGGGTTGGCCTTCCTTGTCCTTGCGGGCGGCCCCGCCTGGGCCAGCGATTGGCTTCGGTTTCATGGTCCCAACGGCAGTGGCGTCAGCGCCGATCCGCAGCCGCTGCCGGTCAAGTGGAGCGACACGGAAAATCTGCGCTGGAAATACAAGTTGCCCGGGCCCGGCTCATCGAGCCCCATCGTGGTCGGCCACCGCGTGCTGGTCACCTGCTGGACCGGTTATGGCATGGAACGCGACGACGTGGGCGACCAAACGGGCCTGCGGCGACATCTGATCTGCCTCGATCGCGACACCGGCAAACTGCTCTGGGATCAAGCGGTCGAGCCCGTGTTGCCGGAAGACCCGTTCACAGGCATGTTCGCCGAGCACGGCTACGCCTCACACACGCCGGTTTCCGACGGGCAGCACGTCTACGTCTTCTTCGGCAAGACCGGGGCACTGGCGTTCGATCTCGATGGCAAGAAGCTCTGGCAGACGAGCGTGGGCACGGGGTTCGGCGTTCATGGTTGGGGCTCCGCCTCCAGCCCGATTCTGTACAAGAACCTCGTCATCGTGCCGGCCTCGGCCGAGAGCGAGTCGCTGGTGGCATTGGACAAGGAGACGGGCAAGGAAGTCTGGCGTTACAAAGACGCCGGTTTCACCGCCACGTGGGGCACGCCCATCCTCGTGGACTGCGGCAAGGGGCGAACGGACCTGGTGATCGCGGTTCCCTTCAAGATTTTGGGCTTCAACCCGGACGACGGGAAACTCCGCTGGCAGTGCGAAGGGCTCTCCGCCGATTCGATTTGTTCCAGCGCGATCGCCCACGACGGTGTCGTCTACGCATTGGAGACCGGCCCACGCGGCGGCGGGACCATGGCGGTCCGGGCCGGCGGTGAGGGCGACGTGACGAAGACGCGCGTGCTTTGGCGCGGAACGGAACGTTCGCGCATCGGCACGCCCGTGCTGAAAAATGGCCGAATTTACTGGTTCGGCGGCCGCATCGCCAGTAGCATCGACGCCGCGACGGGCAAGCAAGTCTATCGCACCCGCAGCGACGGCGGGGCGGCGCCAGAGCCCCCGGCGCTGAGGGGACCAAGGCCGGCCGGCGCGGGACGAAGACCGGGAGGCGGATCGGGCGGCCGGGGCGGCGCCGGCGTACGCGGTCAGGATTATTCGTCGCCGGTGCTGGCCAATGGAAAGGTCTACTTCCTCTCCCGGGCTGGTGAGGCGTACGTCTATGCCGCAGGGCCAGAGTTCGAATTGCTTGGCCAGAATCGCTTTGCCGCCGATGATGGCGACTTCAGCGCTACGCCGGCCATCAGCGACGGCCAGTTGTTTATCCGCTCCAGCAAGTATCTGTACTGTGTAGCCAATTCGGCACAAAAGCCGCCCGCGGCGCGGAACTGACCGCGCCGGCGCGACGGTTGCACAAAAAGAATCTGCGGAACTGCCGTGCGCCGCCATCCAGCCGCGCGGTGAAGTGGACGTTGCCGTTCGGAGCCCCGGCGAGAAAGATGGGCCGAACGTTTACCCGGCGCCGTCCCCTTGCAACAGGGGAGCGATCCGTTCGGCCACGAACACGCGATTGGTCGCGCCCATGTGACCGCCGAAGTGAAAGGCGGCGCACATCTCCGGGCGGAAGGGCACTTCGTGGAGTTGTGTTGCATAGAGTTCTTTTGCGGCCGCATCCAAGCCGTCCGGCGGACAAAATCCGATCATGCCGGCCGCCGGGGTATGACGGCCATCCACGGTCCCGCCCAGAATGGTGAACAGTCCGCAAAAAAACCCGTCGAGATAGGAGCTGAAGTTCCAGATCCCGCGTTCGGTTTTCGCCAGCGCCACCGAAAGGTCGTGGGTGGGAGAAATCGCGGCCTGCAAGAGAACGGTGCTGGTCACGGTCGTACCGGCCGGGAGCCGCTCCAGGGTCAGCACGCTCAGGGCTCCTCCGCCGGAATGTCCCACCAGATGCACCTCGCGGCCGGGGTAAGCCTTGCGGTACGCGACGATACGCGCTGCCAGGCGATCGGCGCGGGCAAGGCTTCTACGCAGGCCGCGCAGGTGATACGGGAACAGCAGAATCACGCCGGTCGTCCAGTCGAAGATTTCAATGGCCGCTTGCACGCCGCCGTCCGCCAGTCCACGTGCGATGCTGTGATTGATGCAGCTTTCGCCTTCGATCCCCGGCAGCACCAGCACCAGACCGCGTTGGAGTCGTTCCGGCGTGCGCAAACGGCCGAGCCATCTCCCGCTGAAGCGGCCGAGCGGATGCAGCACAACCCCCAGAATCGACAGGCAGCCGCGGAAGAAGCGTTTGATGGGCCGACTTGCTTGGCAATGCCGCCATGAACCTTCGCCTCGACTCGACGTGAAGTGATGCCAACGGCGTTCGCACTGGGAAATGTCGCTCATGCCGACCAGTATATCACACTCCCCCTGCTGTGCGACGACACCGCCCTTGACGAGCATGGCCTGGATGTCAGCACTGGTGAACCATTTCGCGCCGACCAGTTCAGTAACCTTTTCTTGGGGGGGGGCGGAACTTTTGCGCGGTTATCCTGGACGGCCGGCCCACGATGTGGCACAATGACAGTCGGTACTCGGAGTGATGTACGCATGTACGAGCGACGTTCGGCGAAGCGCACGGGATTCACGCTGGTCGAGATCCTGGTGGTGATCACGATCATCGGGGTGTTGATCGCCTTGCTGCTGCCCGCGGTTCAAGAGGCGCGCGAAGCGGCCCGCAACGTGAGTTGTCGAAACAACCTGCGGCAAATCGGCATTGCCATGCAGGTCTACTACTCCGAACACGACTGTTTTCCGCCGGCGTTCATGGGCAGCGCGCAAGGCTTTTTCGGTCCCCATTGGTCATGGTCCGCTTTTTTGCTGCCGTCGCTTGAACAGCAGTCGCTGTACGATAGTCTGGGAGTCGCCACGCAGCCGTTCGGCAACGGTGTGGCGTTTGCGCAACCGTGTCCCAATACGCAGATGTCTCTGAGCGTCTTCGTCCGTCCCTCGGATGGTGGGCCCGCACTGAATTCCGACAAGGGCCAGTTTGCCAAGTCGAACTACCGGGGCATCATGGGCAACATCGCGCAGCCGACGGTCGCCTTCGGCGTTGCCAACAACGGCATCGTCTACCTGAACAGTTGCATCTCCACCGGCGACATTACCGATGGCACGTCAAACACCCTGCTCGTGGGAGAGTGCTCGCTCAGCGCGACTCCCGTGCATTATGGAGCCTTGTGGGCCGGCATGCGCGGGAGCGACAGCGATGGCGTTATCTGGGTCAGCGACACCATGTGGTGGATCGATTCCTCTCCCGACTACTGCATCAACGGTCATCAGCCCCAAGCTTTCGGCAGCAAGCACCCGGGCGGCGCCACGTTCCTCTTCGCCGACGCTTCCGTTCACTTTCTGTCCGAGAGCATCAACGGCCAGACGCTCGAGTGGCTTGCGGCAAGAAACGACGGCAACTCGGTCAGCGGGTTCTGATGTGGGGCGAGATCTCCGTGCCTTACTCCGCTTCCATCACCACGCGGAAGCCGACGTTGTAGACCCCCTGCCACGGCTGATAGTGCAAGCGGAAACCGCTCCGGGCACGTTCCGGCCGGTCGTAGAACGATCCGCCGCGAACCACCTTCGTGCCGGTCGCCGCGGGATCATCGCGGCCGTCCGCCGCTTGGTACGGATAGGG
>CAYYBU010000397.1:0-4105 GCA_964469945.1 uncultured Planctomycetaceae bacterium | reverse complement strand
CTTGGCGTATTGGATGGCCTTTCTCCTGCGCTTCGACTTCAACGTGCCCAAGGACTACGTGCGCTATTTCTGGTCCAGCCTGCCCTTGATGCTGGGAGTCAATTTTTCCGTTTTTCTCGTCTTCGGGCATTATGATGGTTGGTGGGTCTATGTCACCTTTGCCGATCTGATCGCGCTGATCCGCACCTCGATCCTGGCCCTGCTGTCCTTCATCACGATCAGTTATTTTTGCACCGGCTACTACCCGCCGCGGAGCGTTCTCATTCTGGACTGCGCCGGCATCATCGTGCTGCTGGGTGCGCTGCGCGGCAGCGGGCGACTCTACCGCGAGCAGTTCTGGACGGCCTTCAGTCAGAGCAATGCCCGCTGGGCGTTGCTGGTCGGCACCGATCATTCCACCGGCGTGCTGGCCCATCAGATCCAATCGCAAGGCGAGTTGCCCTACCGCATCAAGGGCTTCCTCAGCACCGAAGACGCTGCGGAGAAGTCGCGACTCGGACAGATTCCCGTGCTGGGGCGTCTGGAAGACGTGCAGGAGATCGCCGCGGCCGTCAAGACCACCGACGTGCTGGTGACGGCCGGGACCCTGGTGGGGTCGCGGCTGCGGAACCTCATGAACGACTGCGAAAAGGCCGGCTTGAATCTAAAAATCATTCGCCGCCTGGAAGACCGGCTGGGCGGCGATCATCGCATCCCCATCCGCGACATTGAAATCAGCGACCTATTGCGGCGCGCCCCCGTGCAGTTGGACACCAAGATGATCGGCCAGCTCCTGGAAGGCCGCACCGTCATGGTCACCGGCGCGGGGGGCAGCATCGGCTCGGAAATCTGCCGCCAGGTGCTGCGGTTCAATCCGCGGATCCTGGTTTTGGTGGGGCGCGGGGAGAACCGCATTTTCAAGATCGAGCGCAAATTGCAGGCCCTCCGCACTTCCACCACCCTGCGTACCTGCATCGCCAACGTGACCGACCCGCTGCGGATGCGGCAGCTTTTCCAGGAGTACCGCCCCGAAGTGGTCTTCCATGCGGCGGCCCACAAGCACGTGCCGCTGATGGAATGCAACGTCGGCGAAGCCATCCAGAACAACGTCTGCGGCAGCAAGTGCGTGGCCGACCTGGCCGACGAGTTTGCCGTGCAGCATTTCGTTTTCATCTCCACCGACAAGGCCGTCCATCCGTCGAGCGTCATGGGGGCCTCGAAACAGCTTGCCGAGCGCTACGTCCACGCACTCTCGCAGATCTCTTCGACGCGATTCACCGTCGTCCGTTTCGGCAACGTCTTGGGGTCGGAAGGGAGCGTGGTCCCCATCTTCCAGGAGCAGATCCGCCGCGGCGGGCCCATCACGGTCACCGATCCCCGCATGACGCGTTTCTTCATGACGATCCCCGAAGCCTCGCAACTGGTGTTGCAGGCGGCCGCCATGGGCGCCGGCGGCGAGATCTTCGTGCTGGAAATGGGCGAGCCCGTCAAGATCGTGGACTTGGCGCGCGATCTGGTGCGGCTTTCCGGCCTGCCTGAGGACTCCATTGAAATCTGCTTTACCGGCGTGCGTCCGGGCGAGAAGCTGTACGAGGAGTTGTATTTCGACGAGGAAGCCACGCTGCCGACCTCGCACCCCAAACTGCGTGCCGCCTATCACCGCCCTTATACCCTGGCCGAGGTGCAAAAAGATATTGCCGCCCTGCGGCAATTGCTTCACGAGCCGCAGGAGGTCATCCGCCAGAAGCTGCACGAGATCGTGCTGGAATACGTGCCCGCGGCGAACGACAGCCCCACGCCGGCATCCCACACTTCAGCGCCGCAAGCGAGTGACGGCATCGGATTGCGCTCATGATCGGCCTCTTTTCCGTGCGTCAGAACAAGTTGAACAAGGCCTTCTGATATTTGCGCAACCTATTCCGACGCGGCTCCTTGGTTTACAATGTATGTTTGGACTGAATTCCTCCGCGGCAACTAGAGATAGCATCTGTGGAACATTCCGCAGAACCGCGCAGGACCGCACGAACGGACTAGCTTTCGGCGGCGCGTGACTGTGTGGCCTTTGGGGGCCGGTCGTGGCTGCGCCGGAAAACCACGGGCGCAATGAAGCGCAAAATCGCAACTGCAATCGCAGTTTTCAAGGGGACGGATGTCACCCACGAGAACGGAGTGCGCGCCGAGCGTCCCCGGCGGAATCATGAGGTAAAACCCATATGAACCTTGGCTTGGCGGTGATTGGCTGTGGGTACTGGGGCAAGAACCTGGTCCGCGTCTTCGCGGAATTGGACGCGCTGCGCTGCGTGTGCGACAGCGACGCCAAGCGTTATGAGGCGCTCGAGTTCCCCGGCGCGAGGCCGGCGTTTGCCCATGAGTTGCAGCAGGTGCTCGACGATCCGCAGTTGCCGGCGGTCGCCGTGGCCACGCCGGCAGCCACGCATTACGACGTGGTGCGGCGCTGCCTGGAAGCCGGCAAGGACGTCTTCGTCGAGAAGCCCCTGGCGCTGACCGCCGCGCAGGGTCAAGAACTGGTGGCGTTGGCGGAGGCGCGTTCGCGGGTTTTGATGGTGGGACACATCCTCCTCTACCATCCGGCGGTGGTGAAACTCCGCCAACTGATCCAGGAAGGCGCCCTGGGGCAGATCCTCTACTGTTATTCCAATCGCCTCAACATGGGCCTGATCCGCACGGAAGAGAACATCCTCTGGAGCTTCGCGCCCCACGATATTTCCGTCATCCTGCACCTGCTGAACGAAGAACCGGTCGCCGCCGAGGCCGACGGGCAGAGCTATCTGACACCGGGGGTCATGGATGTCACCCTGAGCCGCTTGAAATTCAAGAGCGGCGTCACGGGCCACATTTTCGTCAGTTGGCTCCATCCCTCCAAGGAACAGCGTCTGGTAGTGGTGGGCACGGAGAAAATGGCCGTCTTCGACGACACGGCCGCGCAGAAGCTGCTATTGTATCCGCATCGCGTGGATTGGGCCGGCCGCGCTCCCAAGGCCGTCAAGGCGGAACCAATCGCGGTGGAACTGGAGAAGTCCGAGCCACTGAAGGAGGAATGCCGGCACTTCCTCGATTGCGTTGCCCAGCGCAAGACGCCGCGCAGCGACGGCCACGAAGGCCTCCGCGTGCTCCGCGTGCTGGACGCCTGCCAACGTTCGCTGGAGCGCGGCGAGGCGGCCGCGAAGCAGCCGCCGGCCGCCAAGCCGGACTACTTCGCCCACCCGAGCGCTTACGTCGATCAGCCTTGCTCGATCGGTACAGGAACCAAGATCTGGCATTTCTCGCACATCATGAAAGGGGCCACGATCGGCCAGAACTGCTCGATCGGCCAGAACGTGGTGATCAGTTCGACGGCCGTTATCGGCAATGGCGTGAAGATTCAGAATAACGTCTCGGTTTACGACGCGGTGACGGTGGAAGACGGCGTGTTTTGCGGGCCGTCGATGGTGTTCACCAACGTTATCAATCCGCGCAGCGAGATCGCCCGCAAGAACGAATACCGGCCGACCCTGATTCGGCAGGGAGCCACGCTGGGGGCCAACAGCACGATCGTCTGCGGTCATACTGTGGGCCGCTACGCTTTCGTGGCCGCCGGGGCCGTGGTGGCCAGCAACATCCCCGATTTCGCCCTGGTGGCGGGCGTACCCGCCCGGCAACTCGGCTGGATGTGCCGCTGCGCGGCCGCGCGATTGGAGTTTGCCGCCGGCGCCGCACGTTGCCCGGCTTGCGGAAAAAACTATCGTCTCCAGAACGAACAAGTCCAGGAATTGCAAGATGACCACTGAAAGCAAGAAGATGCACGTTCCGTTGTTGGACCTGAAGTCCCAGTATGCCACGCTCCGCGAAGCCACCCGGCAAGCCGTGGATGCGGTGTTGGAGAGTCAGTATTTCATCATGGGACCGGCCGTGGCCGAATGCGAGCGACTGGTCGCCCCTTATTGCGGCTGCGAACACGCCGTCGCGGTCTCCTCGGGTAGCGACGCGCTGCTGATCAGCCTCATGGCCGAAGGCATCGGCCCGGGGGACGAAGTCATCACCACGCCGTACACGTTTTTCGCCACCGTGGGGGCCATCGCGCGGGTCGGGGCCACGCCGGTCTTTGTCGACATCTGCCCCAAGACTT
>CAYYBU010000396.1:0-4111 GCA_964469945.1 uncultured Planctomycetaceae bacterium | reverse complement strand
CGCGGCGACGCGGTGCTCTACGGGCGGCCGCTGGTCCAGCAGCGCCGCAATCCGCACCATGCCCTCGACGACCTGGCCGGGGAACTGGCCGGCTACTTTCTCACCGAGCGCGTGGTCGAGTACGCCCGCAGTTTCCAGACCGGCGAGGCGACCTACCTGGGGGCCTATCTGGAGTTGATCTATCATCTGCGTCAGCAGTGCGAGAACGACCCGCAGTTGGACGATGCCCAACGCGAGTATTTCCGCCATCTGCTGCTGGGCATGGCCGCCTGGCACGGGGCAGTCAGTCAGATCCTGGGCTGAAATTCTTCTTGCCCGCTTGATCCAAATCAAGGCCTTCCGCTTTCCGCTACGCTATTTTTGAGATAACAGGTGAACGCGCGGCCGAAGGGGACAGTCCCCCAAAACCTTAAATCCCCTCCCATGTCGCAACGAACCATCATTACCATTGACGAAGCAAAATGTGACGGCTGCGGACGCTGCGTGTCGGCCTGTGCGGAAGGGGCCATCGCGATCCGCGATGGCAAGGCCAAGCTGGTTTCCGACGTCTACTGCGACGGCCTAGGCGCCTGTCTGGGCGACTGTCCGCGAGGGGCCATCCGCCTCACCCAGCGCGAGGCCGCGCCCTTCGATCAGAAGGCGGTTGGAAAGCCTCTGCCCGTGATGACGGCCCCGCGGCCGCAGTGTCCACTGCCCATACGGGAAGGGGACAGTCCCATTTTCGTCGGACGAAAATTGGGACAGTCCCCAGGCTGCCTCTCGGCCGACGCGCCCCTGTCGCACTGGCCGATCCAACTTCGGCTGGTGTCGCCGGCGGCGGCGTTTTTCCACGATGCCGATCTGCTGCTGGTGGCCGATTGCGTCCCCTTTGCGTGCGCCGACTTCCACTCGCGATTTCTCCACCGCCGGCCGCTGGTAATCGCCTGTCCGAAACTGGACGACCGCGAGGCGGCCCTGGAAAAGCTTACGGCCATTCTCACGGCTTCCTCGGTCCGCAGTGTGACGGTCGTCCACATGGAAGTGCCCTGTTGCACGGGCCTGGTGCGCCTGGCGCAAGCGGCGATTGCCGCCACGGGCCGGGATATTCCCCTACAAGATACGACGATTTCCGTAGGGGGCCGAGAAGTGGGATAGGCCCTGGAGAAATCCGCAGGGGTGAGAGTATAATGGGTTAATGATTGTGTGGCGCGCGTTGGCTCAACCGGCGATGTACTGAGCGAGGAGAAAAGTGCGATGGTCTATCGTGGACGCGTCCAAGGCGGAGTCGTGGTGTTGGATCCCAAGGTCGAACTGCCCGAAGGCACCGAAGTCAGTGTCGAGCCGATAACACCATCGCCCAGGAAGTCACTGGCAGAGCAACTTGGCGACTTGGTCGGCTCCGTTCCGGACTTGCCCAGCGACATGGCCACACAGCACGATCATTACCTGCATGGAGCGCCCAAGCGATGAAGCGCGGGGTTATCTCCCCTACTTGTCTTTCTCGTCGCTTCTTCTCTCCGCGCGCTTTCCGATAATCTCAAGCAGGAAGTAGACGGCAGCCGTGGTCCCGACAAAGCGACCAACCACGCCGATGGGCGCCGCAGCCCAAAGCGACCACCCCGTGAGGCTCCTCAAGGCCACGGCAGAGGCCGGGGCCGCGATCATTCCCGCGTAGACGGCGGCGCTTGTCTGGTCCATTCGATACCTTCTCGCAGCAAGTTTCCGGCATCGCGCAACAGAAACTAATGCTCACCGCGCCCGCAAATCGGCAAAGCGGGTCTGCGCGTCGGCCTTGCTCCAGAGGCCGATCCTGCCGGCGTCGGGGAACGTGGCGTCGTCGGCCTCCAGATGCGATCTGCCATCGAAATCGCAGCGGATGTGAGCGCCACGTTGAACGACCCGCATGGTATACCACTGCCCGGCGGCCGCCTTCACGTCGGCGGTGGCCAACTGGATGCGTTTTCCCGCCACCACCTTGTAGACGCGGAAGTTGTCTTCCAGCGGGTTCATGCGGGCGATGTAGTAATTGTTGGCATCGCGATAGCGCCATACCAGGCCGCCACCTTGATCCAACTTGCCCGCTACCGCCTTGAAGGCCACCGACACGTCGACGTCGGCGTAGCGGGTGTTGGCGGCCACGCACAAATTGAACGAGTGATTGGGCCCCTGGTCGGAGACTTGCGCCAGCACCTTCGTGCCGTGCGGCGCGGTGGCATCTTCCACCACCTCCCACACGCTACCCGAGCCCGTACCGGTGCGGGCCGCCGTCCAACCTGGCGGCAGTTGGCCGATCTTGGCATTCTCCCACGACGCCGCCCAGGGACCGGCCGCGCAAGCTACCGCGGCAACCAGCATCATGCCGAACGACGGCAAAATGGCAGAACGTGTCATGGTTCAGTTCCAGCACTAGGCAAGGGCGGCACACGGAGTGTGCCGGATACGATTCAGTTCCAGCACCAGGCCGTCGTGGCGCCGGAAGACAATTTGGCCCGCATGGCCGCGGGGGCATCGCTCTTCTCGGCCCGATCGACGACCATCCAAGATTGAATGGTCACCCCGCCCGAAGCGCTAATCAGCCAGTTGTGGCCTTTTTTCAGCAGGCTCGCCTTGCTGTCCACCTGCTTCGGCGCCGCGTACGCATCCGGCTTCAGCAGGTTGGAGTCCATCAGCACGGGCATGCTGAAGCCGGCCTTGGTCGCCAGGTTCTCCTTGACCACCATCGCGCCGACAATGGCCAACTCCATGCAGTTGCGCAAGTCGCCGAAGATGGGTTCGGCCACGGCCAACTCATCGTACTTGGCCGTCATGTTGTCGGCCCAGCGCTGCGCCACGGGATTGGCCTTGCCCGTATGTTCGCGGCTGCCGGTGGTTTTGAGGAAATCCTCTTCCGTCATCGCTTTGACGCTGCTGCCGCGCAACTCCCAGGCCAGCCCGTCGGCGTCGCGCAACAGCGCGTCGTACTTGGGCTCCAGCCACCACCGCGGCAACATGCTGCTCATGCCTTTGCCGCCAGCCTTCATCATCGCCAGGAAACTGGGCAGGCCGCGGACCGGCGCCGGCTCGAAGCCCATGGCCAGCCGCTTCATGCGGTAGTCGGCCGCCACCAGCACGCGAGCGAAATGGCTCGTGACCGGCACGCCGCTGAAGGTGATGTTTTGCGGCCCGAGGGTCTTGGCGATGTTGGCCGCCGTGGTATCCGGGTCGCCGATGGTGTGCAGCGTCGCCACGTAGCCGCGCAACTGCCGCAAGCCCTCGGCCGTCGGATCGATCGAGCAGGTGATGCCGCCGCGGGCGGCCTGCTCGGCGGTCCGCAGGGCGACCAGCAGATCGTCCAGCAGCAGCACCGGCCGACCCGTGGTCGTGCCCACCATGTTGCCGCGGGCGTCCACTTTCCAGCCTTCGCCGGGTCCCACCAGCACGATGTCGTGCCGCTCGGGATAGACCAGCACGTAGCGGATCCCCTGCAGACCGCCGAGGAAACGAATCTGCTCGGGCAAGGGCTTGCCGTTTTTGGCGCACTGGCTAATGGCTGCTTCCAGGCCGCGGAGGGAAAGTTTTCGCAGGGCGACCGTGCCGCGGAGATCGGCGGGGATTTTTTCCAAGGCCGCGGCGCGCAACTGGCTGAGGCGGCCCTGGGCATCGAGGCTGGCATTGTCCAGCAGGCCGTCGGCATTGATGGAAATACCGCCGACGTTGTTAAAGTCGCCAGCGGCTACGGCCGGTTGCTGGCCGATTGCCCTGGAGCCCGTGATCCAGACCGCCAACAGGGCCAGCAGCCCGAGGCAATGCGTTCGGTGAAGCAGATTACGACGAGTAGTTTCCACGACGATTCCCCTTTCTCATGAGGTTGACAATATGGGGCCTTATTCGTAGCGCAGGGCCTCGATGGGGTCCAGCCGCGAGGCCTTCCAGGCGGGATAGAAACCGAAGACGATGCCGACGGTGGCGGAAACGGTCACCGCGGCGGCGATGGCTGGAATGGAGACCTCGGTCGTCCAGTGGGCGAAGTGGCGGACCAGGATCGACGCGCCGCGGCCCAGGAGGATGCCCACGGCGCCGCCGAACAGGCACAGCACCACCGCCTCGACGAGGAACTGCCGCAGGATGTGATGGCTGCGGGCGCCGACGGCCA
>CAYYBU010000395.1:0-4115 GCA_964469945.1 uncultured Planctomycetaceae bacterium | reverse complement strand
TCGGTCATCGGTTGGACTCCTCTTGCAGAGCGGCGATCAGGCGATCGATATCGGCGGCGTCGTTATACGCGTGCGGACTGATGCGCAGCCCGACTCCGCGGCAACTGAGCACTACGCCGCGATCGAGACAGTGGCGGCGAATCGCTTGCGGATCGCGGCCGGGGAGCTGGAAAACCACGATGCCGCTCTTGTGTTCGGCGCTGCGGTCGCTGTGGACGGTGGCCCCGATGGCCTCGAGCCGCTGGCAGGCCAGATCGCTCACCTCCAGCACGCGGCGGGCGATGGCCGCCATGCCGAACTGTTCGAGCAGTTCCAGACTGGCGCCCAGGGCCAGCAACCCGGCCACGTTCGCCGAGCCGCCTTCGTAACGCGCGGCCGTCGGCTTCAAAACCAGTTCGATGCGATCGAAGTCGTGCTCGCGAGCAACGCTGTTCCAGCCGACGCCCAAAGGACGCAACAGGTCGAGGTGCTGGCGGCGCAGAAAGAACACGCCGGCCCCTTCCGGACCCAACAGCCACTTGTGACCGTCGGCGGCCAGAAAATCGACGGGCGTCCGGGCCACGTCCAGGGGGAACACCCCCAGGCCTTGGATGGCGTCGACGAAGAGCAAGGCCCCCCGATCGTGGACCATGGCGGCCAGGCAATCCAGATCATGGCGCCAACCGCTGGAGTAGGCCACCCAACTGGCGCTGACGATGCGAGTGCGGCGGTCGCAGGCGGCCGCCAAACGATCCAACTCGACACGGCCGCCCTCGATCGGCACGCGGCGCACCTCGACGCCCCGGTCGGCCAGATTCAGCCAGGGGTATTGATTCGAGGGGAATTCGTTGTCGGGCAGGACCACGTTGTCGCCGGCCTGCCAGGGAAAGCCTTCGGCGACCAGGCTGATGCCGGCGGTGGTGTTGGAAACCAGGGCGATTTCCTCCGTTTGCGCGCCGATCAGGCGGGCCGCCCGGCCGCGAAGCTGTTCGATTTGTTGCATCCAGGGCGGGTAGAAGGCATCGCCGTTGGTCGTGGCGTCTTCAGCCCAGCGGGTGAGCGCCTGCTGCGCGGGACCACTTAGCGGCGCCACGGCGGCATGGTCGAAATAGGCCCAACGCCGCGTGACCGGCATCTGGTCGCGGAAGCGAGCCCATGCGGCCGCTCCCGTGGGCGAACTCTCCGAAAAAGCAGACATCGGCTGGTCTTTCCTCCTCCGCTCTGGTTAGCCGTGGTAAAACCGTCAGGCACAGAGTGCCCGACCTACGTTTTTCTGATATCTTCCTTCGCGAGGTTGTGTATCCCTGTAGGGAATGCCCTCCGTGGCGTTCCCCAGCAGGCGCACCACCACGGGTAGCAACACAACCGCCGTGTGATTATACTAAGCTTTGCTATCCAAGCGAAAGGAGTGGTTGCGTGCCCAAAATTCTTTGCCTCGCCGGAGCTGTCGTGGCCGGTCTCGTCCTGTTGATCTTCGGCCTGGACCTTTCGGTAGGATTCCCCTTCAACGGCGCCAGCGCGGTCATGGATATCGGCCTGATCCTGTGTGCCCTGATCTTGGGATACCTCAGTTGGGTGACCTTGCGGCAATGCACGTAAAAAAACCATGCTTGCGGGTGGTACATTAAATCGGGGCGTTGTGTTATTTCCCAGGGCTGGTAAAATGTCGTTTGTTCGTAGACTTGCCCTGTAGCGTGAAGAGAAGGTGGCTCGCGCCCTTCCGCTGTTTCGCCGTCGGCCGTCGTCTGAAGCAACTATGGCAGCCCAAGACAATTCCGATCCGAAAGCAAAGCGCCTGAAGAAGTGTTTCGAGCACGCCAGCAAGCAGATGGCGCAGGAGAACTACAACTTCGACTACGTCACCGAACTGTTCAGCCAGTGCGTGTTGGGCGAACCAGGCAACCAGGTCTACGTACAAAGTTTCCTGGGCAATTTGCATAAGAAATTCGGCAACGTCAAGAAAATCGGTCCGCTGGCCCAATTCAAGGAACGCGGCGCCCGCAGCGTCCTGAAAAAGGCCCTGGCGCAGAGCGACTGGCAGGAGGTCATCAAGAACGGCCTGACAGTCCTGAAGGTCAATCCGTGGGATGTGCCCACGCTGACGGCCATGGCGGCGGCATCGGAAGGGTTGGTAACGGCGTCCAACGCGGGCGGGTTCTCCGAGTGCGAGTTGTTTTATCTCAAAAGCGCTCTGGAGGCCAATCCGAAGGACGCCGACGTGAACCGCCTTTGCGGCATCGCCCTGGGAAAACGCGGCGTGTTCGATCAGGCAATCGCCTGCTGGCATCGCGTCGAGCAGGCCCGCCCCGACGACGAGGAGCCCCGGCGGGCGATCGCCCACTTGGCCGTGGAAAAGACGATCGTCAAGTTCGACGAGAACGATCCGAAGAAAATCGCCGCCAGGGCCGCTGGCGGTGCGCAGCAGTCGCAAGTCGAGTTGTCGCCGGAAGAACAACTCCGCCGCAAGATCGCCGCCAATCCCAAGGACATGGCCGGCTACTACGAGTTGGCCCAGTTGTTCCTCAATGCCGATCGCTTCAAGGATGCCGAAGAGGTCTTCAGCCGCGCCCTGGCGGCCTCCGACAACGACCCCGACGTGCGGGAAAAACTCGAGGACGTTGAGGTTCGCAACCTTCGGCATCGCTACACCAAGGCCGACAAGCAAGCCAAGGAAAGCGGCGCCGACGAGGCCAAGCTGGAAGTCAAGCGGCTCCGCAAGGAACTTAACCAGAAGCTGCTGGTGGTCTACAAGAACCGCGCCGAGCGTTACCCAGCCAACTTGGCCTTCAAGTTCGACCTGGCGCTGCAATACAAGACCATCGGTGAATTTGGCGAGGCGATCAAGGAGTTCCAGCTCGCCCGTAACGATCCCCGCCGCAAGGGGCTTTGCCTGCTGTACCTGGGAGAATGCTTTCAGAAAATCAAGCAGTTCCGCCTGGCGATGGAACACTACGAGTCGGCCATCCAGGAGATTCCCGACCGCGATGCCGACAATAAAAAGCTGGCCTTTTACCGGGCCGGCAAGCTGGCCTTCGATATGAGCGACGCGCCGCGAGCCCAGAAACACCTCAACGTCTTGGCCAGTATGGATTTCGCCTATCGCGACGTGTCAGTTCTACTGGACAAGCTGGCCAATACCGGTAATGATAGTGGCAGTGACACATCGGCCACCTGAAACCCACCCGAGCGAATTACTCAAACACCCCAAATTTTCCGAGACTCATGCCCAATACCGAAAGTGCGAAGAAGCGACTGAAGCAGAACATCCTCCGTCAGCAGCGCAACCGTGCCGCGAAGCGCTCGGTCAAGACCGAGTGCCGCAAGGTGCTCGATGCCATTGAGGCCGGTAACGTGGAACAGGCCCAGGCCGAGTTCAAAGCGGCGGCCAAGAAGCTGGACAAAGCCGCCTCGCAAAAGGTCCTGCACCGCAACGCGGCCGCGCGGACCAAGTCGCGGCTCTCCGCCCGCATCAAGGCCGCCAAAAAGGCCCCCGCAGCCAAATCCTGAGGATTTTTCTGCTGCCGACGGTCGAAAACTCGTAGCGTGGGCACCGCCCGCCCCGGCGAGTTGACGGCGGGTTTTCTCGCAATCCGGGGCAAGATGCGCAAACCATGACAGTAAGTGGTGGGTGATGCCCACCCTACGAGAAGTCGATGTCCTGTGCGTTGAAGATCGGCCCTTCGACACAGGTACGCCGGTAGTCCCAGTGGCCCGCGTGGTCGCGAACCTTTGCCACGCAACTGAAACAGATGCCGATCCCGCAGGCCATGGGCGTTTCCAGGGAGACCTGGCACGGCACTCCCAAGCGCTCCGCCAATGTGGCGGTGGCCGCCAGCATCGCCTCCGGCCCGCAACAGACCAGGCGGGCCGCCAGTGGAGACTCTTCGATCGCCGCTGGGATCAAATCGGTCACCAGCCCCTGCCGGCCGGCCGAGCCGTCTTCGGTGCTCAGACGAACGTCCACGCCCAGCCGCCGAAAGTCCTCCGCGCCGGCCAGATACTGGCTGTTGCGGCAACCGTAACAGAGCGTGATCTTGCCCGCCCGGGGGACTTGCCGCGGCGGATCGCCGTAGCATCGCAAGCCCAGGTACTGCTGGGCCAGGGCCAGAAAGGGCGTCTGCCCGATGCCGCCGGCC
>CAYYBU010000394.1:0-4118 GCA_964469945.1 uncultured Planctomycetaceae bacterium | reverse complement strand
CCGGACTGTGGACACCCGCTGGTCAACTTGGATCGGCCGCCGCAGGCCGTGGCTCCGATAGCTTCTGGTTCTTCGGCCCCGTTGCCGCCACCGCCGCCACCCCCCGCGCCGCCGCCATTATTATCAGCCGCGGCGGTTGCCGGGGCGATTCGTCCACCGCCGCCCTCCTTGGCTGACCAGCGGCCGCCGCCCAGCGGTGTCAACCAGGGCGCGCCGGCTGGTCGGCAGCGACGAAGCATCGTCTGGATTGCGGCCGTCGCGGCCACGGCCGTGCTCGGCTTGGCTTGCTGGAAGGGTTGGGACGCCGTCGCGGCAAAGAACTATGCCCAAGTGTCGGACGTGAAAATTCATCGCGATGCGCTCGATCCCGAGTGCGTCACGGTCTCCTATCTTGCCCAGACCAGCGGAACGGTGGCCTTGCGTCGGGCCAAGAAGGACGATCCGTCGGGACCGGGGACCGAGATGCTCGACAACGTTCGCAACGAAGACGTCGGAAGCCGCCGCAGCGTTCGCTGGCAACTGAACGATCTGAAAGCGGGCGATGTCATCCAAGTGCGCGGCCAGGAAGGCTGGTCGCCGGTGACGGCCGACAGCACGGTGCCGGGCGTGGCGGTTCCGGCGGAGGTGGCTGCGACGGACGCGGCCCCGGAACTGGCCGCCGAGGCAAGTCCCGGGCTTTATTCCCGCCGCACCCAGGCGGAGCGCGCGCAGTGGATCGGCAACTACGGCGGCTCGGCCATCAGCGAAAAGGCGGTCACCGACGGGCTGGATTGGCTCGCCCGGCATCAGGCCGCCGATGGATCCTGGTCGAACCGCTGCCTTGGCTCGGGCGCCGAATCGCGTTGCGAGAAGGCGTCGGCATGTACGGACGCGGGCGGCACGTTCGAGATGGCCCATTCTGGCCTGGCGCTGCTGGCCTTTCAGGCCGGCGGGCATTATTACTTCAACGGCGCCAAGTATTCCGAGCTGGTCCGCAAAGGGCTCGACTGGATCGTGGACCATCAGAAGAACGACGGCGAACTGGTGGGCTCGGCGGGCCCGAACCATCACGACCACATGTATGAGCACGGCATTGCCACCTTTGCCCTGGGCGATGCGTGTGCGGCCGCGGCCGCCCTGCAACAGCCGCCCAACTCGCGCTACATGCAAGGTCTCCGCAAAGCGGTCGAGTACATTTACCAGAACCAGCATGAGGACGGGGGCTGGCGCTACAACGAACACGTGCGGCAGCCCAGCGACACGTCGGTCACCGGCTGGCAGGTCTTGGCGCTGAAGTCGGCTCGCGAAGCCGGCATACCGCTCAACGAGGCTTGTCTGGCGAAGGTCCGCGATTACTTCCAGGCCCGCGAGACGGGGGAGAACGGGCGGACCGGCTACGTCAACGACCGCAAGGTGCAGACCGAGGCCACCACTGGCGTGGGTATGTTGGCCAAGCAATTCCTCTTTCACGAGCCCGAGGCCCCCTTGGTCAAGAGCGCGGCCGCTTACCTGGCCGGCGTGGCCGCCAAGACCTGGCCCAAGGACGCTCCGGCAGCCGCACGCGATTACTATATGTGGTACAACTGTACGCTGGCCATGTTTCAGGCGGGCGGCGAGGCGTGGAAGCAATGGAACGACTGTGTCCGCGATACGATCATCAAGTTGCAACGCTTGGAGGGATGCGAGCGGGGAAGTTGGGATCCGTCCGATCGCTGGGGGGATCGCGGCGGGCGCATCTATAGCACGGCGTTGGCCATCCTGACCTTGGAAGTCTATTACCGCTATGCCTTGGACAAGGATCCGAACCAAGACGTCTTCGAATTGAACGTTACCACACGAGGCGCGCCGGCTACCGGCGCGCCGGCGACCGGCGCGCCGGCGACGACGATCCCGAAGGCCGCCTCGGACACGGTCCTCGTGGGGCCGGGCGACCAGGAGAAGTCCGCCGCGAAAAAGAAGGCCAACAGGAAGAAGAAGGGCAAGGGCCGCGGCAATAAAGCCAAGAAGTCGGCTGCCGAAGCTGCGGCGGAGGAGGACCAGCAGCCCAGCTTCTTTTCGCGCAAGCCGCAGGACAAGTGAAGTTGCACGATTCCAGCAGGAAGGGTTCTATTGACACCCGCGGGAAGAGCACAATAATCAAAGTAGTAGGAAAGCCGGCCGATGAGCGAACTGCTGGATGTGTTGACCGCCAACAAGGAATCGATCTGCCGAGCGCTGACCGATTCCACGGGGGACTTCATTTGCCTGGCCACCGCGCACGGCGAGCCCTTCTACTTCAACGTTGCCGCGCGGCATATGATCGGTCTGGACGAAGACGAGCCGGTTTCGTCGGCCAGCCTGCACGACTATCATTCCGAGAACTCCTGGAAGGAACTGCGCGACGTAGGCGTGCCGGCCGTGAATCGGGTCGGGCATTGGGAAGGCCGCAGCCAGCTTCGCCACCTGAAGACGGGCGAACTGCTCGACGTGCAGACGATCATGTTCCGCCTCAAGACACCGCCGGGCGACAAACCCACCTGCCTGGCGATCATCCATCGCGATGCCGGGCCCTGGGATCGCCTCCGCGCGGCCTTGGAGGAATCGCAGGCCCGCAAACATGCCATCCTGGAGTCCGCGCTGGACCCGATCATCACGATCGATCATCAGGGCTTCATCACGGAATTCAATCGTGCGGCCGAACAGGCCTTCGGTCATTCGCGCGACAAGGTGCTGGGGACGCGGCCCGCCGACGTGCTCTTTCCGCCGTCGGTCAGCGCCGGCGACCGCAACCGCATCGATCGCTATTTGGAGGCCGGTGAAGGGTCGATGTTGGGCAAGCGGATCGAGGTGACCGCGGTCCGCGCCAACGGCGAGGCATTTCCGGCCGAAATGGCCATGACCATCAGCCATGAGCAGGGCGCGCCGGTGCTGACGTTCTTCGTGCGCGACATCAGTCTGCGGAAGAAGGCGGAAGAAGAGCAGGCCCGCTACTCCGCCGAGTTGGAGCGTTCCAACCGCGACCTGGAGCAGTTCGCCTACGTGGCCTCGCACGATCTGCAGGAGCCGCTGCGGAAGATCCGCACCTTCGGCGATCGGCTGGAGATGAAATGCCAGGAGGGATTGGACGAGACGGGGCACGAGTGCATCGGACGCATGCAGAACGCCGCCGCGCGGATGCAGACGCTCATCGACGGGCTGTTGACCCTCTCCCGGGTCACGACCCGGGCGAAGAACTTCGTGCCGGTGAACCTGGCGGACGTGGCCCGCGAGGTGGTGTCGGACCTGGAGGTGCAAATCGAGGCGGCCCACGGCCGCGTCGATGTGGGGAAACTGCCCACGATCCAGGCCGATCCCTTGCAAATGCGGCAGTTGCTGCAAAACCTGATCGGCAACGCCCTGAAATTTCGTCGCCCCGAGGAGAACCCGATCGTCAAGGTCGAGGGTCGCTTCCTGGGCGAACGCGAGGATCGCCAGGCCGGTCGCGCGCGGAGCGGCGAACTCTGCCGCCTGACGGTGGAAGACAACGGCATTGGTTTTGAACCGCGGTACCAGGAGCGGATTTTCGGCATCTTTCAGCGCCTGCACCCTCGCGACGTGTACGAGGGGACCGGCATCGGCCTGGCGATTTGCCGCAAAATCGCCGAACATCACGGCGGCAAGATCGTCGCGCACAGCGAGCTCGGCAGGGGATCGACCTTCGAGGTGCTGCTGCCGGTCGTGCAGCGGGGGAAGACGGGGTAAGAGCCTGTAAAAGAATAAGTTGAGCAATTTTATTGAAGCAAAGGCGACCGGCGAACGAGCATACCAGCCGCCCAGACTTCGCCGGTCGCCTTTACTTCAATAAGGAATTGCGAGAAAAACCCGACGTCAGCGATGGTGGCCGTAATAGCAGGCGATGGAAGGGCAAACGGCGCTGCGCTTGTTTGCCTTCCCCTATTTGCTCAACTTATTCTTTTACAGGCTCTTAGCGATGGCAAGGTCGTGTACGATCCTGATGGCCGATGACGATGCCGACGATTGCCTGCTGGTCCGCGAGGCCTTGGTCGAGAGCGGCCGCAACTACGACCTGCGCGTGGTGCGCAACGGCGAGGAGTTGCTGGATTACCTGCGGCGCCGCGGTCCCTACGCCGCCAGCGGGGCCGCCCCCCGTCCGGACCTCA
>CAYYBU010000393.1:0-4122 GCA_964469945.1 uncultured Planctomycetaceae bacterium | reverse complement strand
GCGAGCCATGATATCGCACGAAGGATGTTCGACTTACCCGCAGCGTTTCGACCGACCAGCACGGTCAAAGGCCCAAGGTCGTCAAGTACAACGTCGTGGCACGAGCGAAAACTCTTTATCTCAACTCGGTTGAGCATTTCAGATCATCGCGGTTAGAACGCCTTGGGGGTCCAAAGCCGATTGCCCACGCCACTATCCTGACAGGTCGCCAAGCCGCGGCGATATCCCTTACTCCCAAGGATACCTCAGCCGGCAAAACAATCCAGCCGTATCCCCCGCAAGCACTATAACAGGTACGTCCCAGGGCCGCAATAGGGCTTGAAATCCTGGGGGAAATCCGGGGGAAGCGAACTGATAATTGGCATTCTGAGAGGGGCCGGTAGATCCGAAACCACCCGAGCGTCCGTAATCGGTTCGTGTACCCAAAGCCGCCCCTTGCATTTCGCCGGTGGCTGGCACAAACTGGCGAAAAAGGCCCGCTGGACTTGCCCGTGCAGCGGGCGAAACTCGAAAAGTTCGTCGGAAAAGAGATCGACGTGACGTGGGACTATGATGCATTGGTACCGGACAGCGGGGTGTTGTAACCTCCCCGCCAAGCCCCGTCCGATAGCCGGATGGCGATTTATTGACGCTTACACCACGGCTGCCTTGGTTGCCGTACTCCTCACGCTCCGCCGTGAGGAATTCCATCACGGCGGTCGGCAGCCATCGTCTCTAGCTCTTGGGGGGGGCGTCGGAGGCGGAAGCGACTATCAGGTGTGGATCCCCTCTGGAAACCCTGCCGAGCGTCAGGTACAATCAGGCTATGAGCACGGAAACCCAGGAACTGATTAGGATTTGCGAGTCGCTACCTGCGGAGAAGCGCGCCGAGGTCGCCGATTTCGCCCGATTCCTCCTCGCCCGGGAGGATGACGAGCGGTGGGAGCAGTTGGTCGCCTCCGGCCAGCGCCGCCCCAGGCTCGATGCCTTCCTGCGTCAATCCGCCGCCGAACCCGCTACGCCGATGGACTTGGACCGCCTTTGAAATTCCTGATCCGCCCGAGCTTCTGGCGAGCGTATGATGCGCTGGGTGCGCGAGGATGCACGGAAGGCTTACGGCCGCTTTGCCCAAGACCCGGGCCATCCCTCGTTACGTTTCAAGAAGCTCGCCGGCTACGAACAGGTCTGGTCGGTGCGGATCAATGAGCAATACCGCGCGGTCGGTGAGCGCGATGGCGACACGGTTGTCTGGGTGTGGATCGGTTCCCACAACGACTTCGACAAGCTCTTTGGCTAACGATGCGGGAGCCGCATGACTTTCGGCATTTTCCCACGACCTACAGCGATCTTGTGGCCATGTTGCCGCCGCGGCCGATTCACGACGACCTTGAGTTGGCCCATGCCAGGCATGTGATCGACCGCTTGGCCGGCTTCGTGCTCGGCCCCGACCAGGAAGACTACTGTCGGGCCGGCGGGCTTTGAGCAAGGCGCATATCAAGAAGCTGGCCGAGCATTTCAAGGTCGAGGCGGGGTTGTTCCTGTGAAGGCTGTGGGCTTGAGTAGGGTGGGACAAGCGGAGCGCGGGCCCACCATGGCTACCTTAGGGCCGGCCGGGGAATAACATCCGGGTTTGCCGCGGGGAATTGAAGCCCGAAGCGCAAGCGAGGATGCCCCGCTCTACGGACCTCGCTTGCGCTTCGGGCTTCAACGGAGGCGGTCCGTTTCGGGCGACCAGGGAAGTTATTTCCCGGCCGGCCCTTATCCGCGTTCTGGTGGGCCTGCGCTTCGCTTGTCCCACCCTACGAGAATTCACAAACGGTAGGGTGGGTCAAGGTCGCGCGAATCCTGGTGGGGCGTCGCAAACCGGACTCTCCGTCGATTGTCGCGTCACCGCCTGCCAACCGGAGGGCCGCGTCCGCAGCCCCACCAGCCTCACTCAGGGCCACCAGGATCGGCAAGCAATCCTTTATCGGCCAGCGGCACACGGCGTGTGCCGGATACTTAGGGCCCACCAGGATCGGCGAGCAATCCTTTATCGGCCAGCGGCACACGGCGTGTGCCGGATACTTTAGCAACCCTCAACCGGCCGGCTGCGCAACTGCTGGCCGACCCACGTTAGCCAATCCTCCGTCGGCAGACCGTAGGGACGGAACTTCTCCGCGCGGCCTTGGGCCTCGTCATAGAAGATCGCGCGGTGGACGCCCAGGCGGCTGGCATCCGGGCCGTCCATCAAGTTGCTCGAATCAGTGGCGTTCATCTGAAAGAGCGCCCGCATCTCGAAGTCGCGCAGGGTCTGCCGATCCAACAGGCGAGCCAGCGTGCTGTAACTGTCGCACCACGCCAGCGTGTGGATTCCCAGCGCGGGGCCCTCGCGCAGGATCGTGACGAACTGCTTGGCGGGACTGGCCGGCGCGGCGGCGTCGGAACCGCCGAAGCTGAAGTCGTCTTCCTTGCGCAGGTCGCGGAAGCGTCCCAGGTTGTAGATGAACAAATACAGCGGTGGGGCTTTGTCTTGTTCCTCCGCTTGCCGCCGCGCCAGCTCGGCGGCGATTTCCCCCAGCAACGCGGCCGCATCGCGGGGCAATCCTAGCCTGGCCGCGTGCGGCAGCACGGGCAACAGCCGCTTCCAGAAACCGCTTTCCGGCGCGTCGGGCCGCGTGCCGTCGAGGACATAAAACCGCGCGCCGTCGCCATCGCCCGGGGACTGTCCCAATTTTTGTCCCTCGTCTCCGGAGGAGACGCCAAAAATGGGACTGTCCCCTTTGCCAGAGTCATGGCAAGGCGCATGTTGTGCGGCCAGGCTGAGCAGGCAAGTGGCCATCACTCCCAAGGCGGCCTCCTCGCGATGCCCGGCCAGCAGCAGGTTGGCGCCGCTTTGGCGGAGAAACACGGCCGTGGTGGGCTCCGTGATGGCCACCGCCGAGCCGAGCCACGCCTGCGCCGGCGTGCCGGCGGCGGGCCAGCGCGGCGCCGCCAACAGATCGTGCAACTGCTCGTTCTCGCTCGGGTCCGAGAGCACGTTGCCTTCGAAGACGATGGCCCGCGGCACGGTGCAGTGCTCGTCGGCCGCCCGCTGGGCAATGCGCCGCAGATACTCGTCGCGCTCATCGTCGGCCAACCACACCACCTGAAACGGATGGTTCCCCTCGTAGATGCCGTTGGCGTCGTTGTAGATGGCCTCGCCGGGACGTTTCAACAGCCGCGCCGCCGTGTTCTCCTCGCTGAGGATCAAGTGGGCGTCGGCCTCGCTGCATTGCAGGGCGATCCGCACCGCCATCTGGCCGATGGTGCTGCGGGCCAGTGAATAGGCCCCACCCAGGGTTTGCGAGCCCAGCAGCACGTGGATGCCGAACGCGCGGCCCTGCCGCACCAGGCGGTCCAGCAACAGGGCCGCCTCCTGTGCCACCCGGTCGTCATCGACAAACAGCTCCTGAAATTCATCGACGATGAGCATGATGCGCGGCAGCCGCTCCGCGGGCTGCGCGGTGCGATAGCCCTTGAGGTCCTGCACGCCCAGGGCGCGGAAGCGGTCGCCGCCGCGGCGCAGCTCGGCGTCCAGGTGTTGCAGCACGCTGACGCCGAATTCCCGTTCGCTTTCGATGGCGATCACCCGGGCGTGCGGCAGCCCGTAGCGGGCGTAGGCCTTGAATTCCACCCCCTTCTTGAAGTCGACCAGGTACAGTTCGATCTCGTCGGGACTGTAGCGCAGCGCCAGGTTGGTGATCAGCACGTGCAGCAAGGTGGACTTGCCCGAGCCCGTCTTGCCGGAGATGAGCACGTGCTGCGAGGTGCCTTTGCCCAGGTTGAGGTGTTGCAGCTTCATGGCTCCGGCGCGGCCCAGGGGAACGTCCAGCCCCGCGCGGCTGTCGGCGGTCCACCATTGCGACTCCGCGGGAATGATGCACTGGAAGGGCACCTCGACGCGGCTGGCGTCCTTGACCAGATGGCCGACGGCGCGGACCATGTCGGCGAAACGCTCCGCCGCCGGCGGTTGCTCGATTGCCACGGGCAGCGGTCCGTAGCTGGGATGATGCCATTGGAAATGCCCCTCGTTCCACGAGAGCGCCAGGGCGTCGGCCTCCAGATCGGCCAGATGGAATCCGCGCGGCGCGGGCAGTTTCGTATCGACGCTGAGAATCACGA
>CAYYBU010000392.1:0-4130 GCA_964469945.1 uncultured Planctomycetaceae bacterium | reverse complement strand
TCTTGTGGCACAGCGTCGAGCGGCCCGCCAGCAGGCGTCGGTCCGTCCCCGCAGGTAGCTCCATTTGGTCCACGTCGGTGGTGATCAGGTGGTTGGGCTCGCCAAGCTGCTCGAACCAGAAAGCCGAGATTTGCGTCAACATGCGGCCCTTATCGGGGATGCCCGTGGGCAATATCCAATCGAAGGCGCTGAGACGGTCGGTGCTCACCAGCAGGAGCCGATCGCCCAGGTCGTAAATGTCGCGTACCTTACCCCGTCGCACTGGCACGCCGGGCAACGAGGTTTCCAAAACCACGGTCGTAGGCATCATGAGCATAACCCAAGGGCTAGAACTGAAGGGATGTCCCATCCGGACGTTTCCGGCCATATCGAGCAAAAACCAAATATACCGGCGACGGAAAGCTTTGACCAGCGGGTGGACAACTTGAACCCATAGCCCCTCTCAGGTAGACTTGCCTAATAGTCCGGCACAGCTAAATTGTCGGGTGTCGGACTACCGGCATACCGTTCCGACATCCCCGATCACCCGCACGTTGTACTCCGCCCATGGGCCTGATGCGCTTTCTCGTTGCCGCGCCGGAACACATCGCGGAAGAAACGCTCGCGGAAGCCTATATGTCGGGCATTGATCGTACCCCCTGGCCAGTGCAGACCAGCCTGGAAGGCAGCCTCTTGTTGTTGGAACGGGAGGTGTCGGAATCGGCTAATGTTCATGTCCCCTGGGTGGTCGCGGGCCACGGACTGCTCACGCTGGCTACCGGCACCCTCATCGAGCAGTCGCAGCCCTACCTGCTGCCGGTCGAGTTGGCCCGGGGAACCATCAATCAGCTTCGCAACCAGTTGTTCGATTGGCAGATGATCGGCCTGTCCGTGCCGGCCGGCGTGACGGAAAAGCTGGTCGAGGCCATCGGGCATTTCAGTTGGGCCGCCGTGCAGCAGGATGAACCCGAGGTGGCCGCGACCTTGAGCCAACAGGCTTTGGCCGCCGCCCTCGACGCTTCGCAACTTTTGGCCAGCGCCTATGCCGAGCAGGCGCTGACCGTCCGCCGCCGCGGCACGGGAAAGCTTGCCTCGCTGCTAGGCGCCGACCTGGAAAACTGGCTGCTGGACACCGCGACGGCCAAGCACTTCCTGGCCACCTTCAACACGGCGGTCGTGCCCATCTGTTGGCGCGAAGTGGAAGCCAGCGAGGGCGAGTTCTCCTGGGCCGTCAGCGATTCTCAGATCGAATGGTGCCGCGTCCATGGCATCAAGGTTTGCGCGGGTCCCCTCATCCAACTCGACGCCCGCAGCCTGCCCGACTGGCTCTTTCTTTGGGAAGATGATTTCGACAATCTGACGGCCTCGATGGCGGAGTTCATGCGCGCCGCGGTCACCCGCTATCGGGGCAAAGTCGACTTGTGGCAGGGCGCCGGCCGGCTGAACACGGCCGATGTGCTTCCCCTCTCTGAAGAAGAGCGGTTGCAGTTGGCCGCCCGCGCGATCAAGCTGGTCCATACGCTCGACCCCGACACGCCGGTGCTGATCTCGCTGGATCAGCCGTGGAGCGAGTATATGAGCCGCCGCGAGATCGACTTCCCGCCCCTGCACTTCGCCGACGCCCTGGTCCGTGCCGGGCTGGAACTGAAGGGCTTGATTCTAGAGGTCAACCTGGGCTGTGGCGCGAACTGCACGCTGCCGCGGACTCCCTTGGAATTCAGTCGCCAACTGGACTACTGGAGCCTGCTGGGACTGCCGCTGTATCTGGCCATCACCGTGCCCAGCGGCACCGGCGAGGACGCTTTGGCGCAGCGCCGCGTGACGTTGCCGCCGGGCACTTGCACCCCGCACAGTCAACAGGCCTGGATTGCCCGCTATGCGCCGTTGATCCTGGCCAAGCCGGCCGTGCAGGGTATTCTCTGGAATCAACTGCGCGACAGCGTTCCGCACGACTTCCCCCACGGCGGCTTGCTGGACGAGCGTTGCCAAGCGAAGCCCGCCTTGCGCACTCTGGCCGCCATCCGCCAAACGCTGCTGAAGTAGTTGCCTAGGTCAGGCTGTGCCTGACAGGTCGGACTCCATAGAAGCCTGAAGCGCAAGCGAAGGTCGCAAAGCGGGGTCCCCTCGCTTGCGCTTCGGGCTTCTATTTCCGCTACGGCAAATCGGGAAATTATTTTTCGGCCTGACGTTATCCGTGTTCCATCCGTGCTTATCCGTGGCTAAATTTTTCCCTGGCTAACTCTTCCGTCCCAGGCACACCAAACACATGTCGTCGCTTTGCGGCCGCAGACCCACGAATTGCTTGACGTCGTGGAGGATTCGCCGGCCGATGTGGTCGATCCGCGCCGCCTGACAGGCCAACTGCGTGCGCAACCGTTGGATGCCATAGAGCTCATCACCGTCGTTCATGGCTTCCGTGATGCCGTCGGTATAAAGGGCCAGGATGTTGCCCGATTCCAGCGCGAGCGTGCCTTGGGGATAGATCGTGTCGTGCTCCACGCCCAAGGGCAGATGGGCCTCGCCCTGCACGACGGCCTCGATCTTGCCCGGACCGCGGCGCAGCAGGGGCGGCAAGTGGCCCGCATTGACCAGCGTGACTTCGTGCCGCTGCGGATCGAGCACGGCTAGTACCAGGGTGACGAAGTGGTCTTCCCAGCCCGCCTCGCAGAAGACGCGGTTCAGCCGTCCCACGGCCTCGCCCACCGTGGGCTCGCTGGCCAGGCAATAACGGGCGTCCGCCGACAGCCGGGCCATCAGCAGCGCCGCCGGGATGCCCTTGCCCGACACGTCGGCCACCACCACCGCCAGCCGCCCGCCGGAAAGCGGAATGTAGTCGTAATAATCACCGCCCAATTGGTTGGCCGGTTCGTAGAACTCGAAAAACTCATAGTGCTCGATCCGCGGCGACGCCGCCGGCAGGAAGCCGCGGAGTACCTCGTGGGCCACGCTCAACTCGCGCTTCAAGGCTTGCTCCCGCAGCAGCGACTCGTGCAACTGCGCGTTCTCCACGGCGAAGGCCGCCTGGCAGGCCACACTGGCCAACACGTCCAGATCCTCGCGATTGAAACGGTTCCGTTGGTCGATCGTATCGATCTGCAGCACCCCGATGGCGTTGCCTTCGCTGTTGATGAGCGGCGCGCACATCATGGAACGGATCTGGAAATCCACAATGCTCTGGGCCATGTCGAATCGCACGTCGTTGGCGGCGTCGGCCGAGAGGATTGCCTCCTTGGTCGCCATGACGCCGTTGACGATGGTGCGGCTGATGCGGATCACTTCCGTGTCGTCGCCACGGCGATACTTGACGGCCTTGGGGACCAGCCGGCCACTGACCGGATCGCGCAACACGACGAAGCCGCGATCTGCCCGAATGAAGATCGTGAACAGGCTGTCCAGGAGCTTCGGCAAGACTTGGTTCAGGGCCAGCGCCTTGCCCAAGTTCTGGCCGATTTCAATCAAGGCTTTCAGTTTGGCCTCGCTGTTGGCCCCCAGGCTCAGGCTCGACGAGCCGGCCGATACGTCCACTTTCGACATGACGGTCGAGTTGCCCGTGGCATCATCATCGTCGATCATCATGGCCGTCGGTTCCGCCATTTCCGCCTGTCGCCGGGCTACAGGCAGTTCGAGGTCCGGCAGGCCGTGGTGGAAGATAAACACCAGGTCACAGATTCCCAATTGGTCGTGCTCTCGGAGCAATTCCCGGCGGACTAGCGGCCGGCCATTGAGAAACGTACCGTTGCGGCTGTTCAGATCCTCGATATAAAATTTGCCATCGACCAGCAGGATACGGGCATGTTGCCGGCTGACGGCCGCCGCTTCCAGGACGATATCGCACTCCGGATGGCGTCCCAGGGTGATGGAGTTGCCCTCCAGGTCGTAGACGTGTCCAGGGGTAAGTCCTTGTAGGGTCTGCAATACGGCCATATTCGTGTTCGCTCCTTACCATTACGTGACCACGCCGATTTTAGGTCGCTGGCAGGCTAATCGTCAATCACCCCGCTACTGCTCTTGACGGCGAGCCGATGCGCATTTACCTTTTAGGTAATTCGCGGGCGATCCTTCAGTCTGAATCTGGGGGATTAACGCATTCTGGGGTATGGTGTAACGGTAGCACGAGTGACTCTGGATCACTTAGTCAAGGTTCGAATCCT